>CAYHDD010000669.1:0-2304 GCA_964355195.1 uncultured Rhodoferax sp.
GACACTACCCTGCAGCACACGCCGGTGATCGCCGTCACCGCCAGCGCGATGAAAGGCGACCGCGAGACCATCCTGGCCCACGGCTTCGACGGGTATCTGTCCAAGCCGCTGGATGCGC
This sequence comes from uncultured Rhodoferax sp., assembly GCA_964355195.1. Classification (GTDB taxonomy): domain Bacteria; phylum Pseudomonadota; class Gammaproteobacteria; order Burkholderiales; family Burkholderiaceae_C; genus Rhodoferax. The sequence goes on from CAYHDD010000669.1 coordinate 119, forward strand.
AACTGCTGCAGAAAGCCCTGCACGATGCCTTGGATTAGATGAAAGGGAGTTCGATGGAAGCGAAAGACCTCAAGGTACTGCTGCTGGCGATCGACGATAAGCCGGACAACCTGACGTCGCTCAAAGCGGTCGTCTCCGACCAGCTGCCCGGTGCCAAAGTTCTGACCGCGTTGAACGGACCCAAAGGGATAGAGCTGGCCCGCTCCGAAGACCCAGACCTGATCCTGCTCGACATCGTCATGCCGGGCATGGACGGATTCGAAGTCTGCCGCAGGCTCAAGGCCGACGAACGACTGGCTTCGATTCCGGTCCTGTTCCTGACCGCGCTGCGCACCGATCGGAACAGCCGCATCCAGGCACTGGAGGCCGGCGGCGACGGCTTCCTCTCCAAACCCCTGAACGAGTTGGAGCTGGTTGCGCAGATCCGTGCCATGTCCCGGATCAAGGCGGCCAACCGCATGCAGCGGCAGGAGAAGGAACAACTGGGCACGCTCGTGGCCGAACGCACGCGGGAGCTGCAGCAGGAACTGACCGAGCGCAAAGCACTTGAACAAGCTGCCGTGCAATCGCGCCGCGCCCTGCTGAGCCTGCTGGAAGATCAGGCGCGCGACCAGATGGCGCTGCGCAAACTCTCGCTGGCCGTGGAGCAAAGCCCTGAGAGCATAGGCATCACCAACCTGAAGGCCGAGATTGAATACGTGAACGATGCCTTCGTGCGGGCCACCGGCTATAGCCGCGATGAGTTGATCGGCAAGAATCCGCGCATTCTGCAATCGGGCAAGACGCCGCCCGAAACCTACACCACCATGTGGGCGGAACTGAGTCAGGGCCGACCCTGGAGGGGCGAATTCCAGAACCTCAGGAAAGACGGCAGCGACTACACCGAGTTTGCCGTCATCACGCCGCTGCACCAGAGCGACGGCAGCATCAGCCACTATGTGGCGGTGAAGGAAGACGTGACCGAGAAGAAGCGCATCGGTGTCGAACTCGATCAGCATCGACATCATCTGCAAGCGCTGGTGGAGCAGCGCACGCTGGAATTGACCGTGGCACGGCAGCAGGCTGAAGCGGCAAACGTGGCCAAGAGCATGTTCCTGGCCAACATGAGCCACGAGATCCGCACGCCGATGAATGCCATCATCGGCCTGACCTACCTGCTGCGTAAGGACCGCCCGACGCCCAAGCAGGCGGACTGGCTGGGCAAAATCGAGAGCGCTGGGCAGCACCTGCTGTCCATCATCAGCGATATCCTCGACCTGTCCAAGATCGAGGCTGGCAAGATGAAACTCGAAAGCGCTGACTTCCACCTCTCGGCCGTGCTGGACAATGTCGGATCGATCATCGGGCAGAGCGCGAGGGCCAAGGGTTTGCGGGTTGAAACAGATAGCGATTCGGTTCCCCTGTGGCTGCGCGGCGACGTCACGCGGCTGCGCCAGGCGCTGCTCAACCTGGCCGGCAATGCGGTCAAATTCAGCGACAAGGGTCGCATTGCGCTGCGCGCCAGGCTGCTGCAGGACGATGGCGCCCAATTGAGGGTGCGCTTTGAGGTGCAGGACAACGGCATTGGCATTGCGCCAGAGCAGATGAGCCGGCTGTTCCGGGCCTTTGAGCAGGCCGACACTTCGACCACGCGCCAGTACGGCGGCACCGGCCTGGGCCTGGTGATTACGCGGCGCATGGCCGAACTGATGGGTGGCGAAGTTGGCGCCGACAGCACACCGGGTGTCGGCAGCAGCTTCTGGTTCACGGCACGCCTGCAGCGTGGCCACGGTGTCATGCCGGCCACATCGGTGGCAACGGACGGGCATAGCGCAGAGCTGCAATTGCGTCGCGAGCATGCCGGCGCGCGCTTGCTGCTGGTCGAAGACAACCCGATCAACCGCGAAGTGGCGCTGGAGCTGCTGCACGGTGTCGGGCTGACGGTGGACAGCGCGGTCGATGGCCGTGAAGCGCTGGCGAAGGTGCAAGCCAACGACTACGATCTGATCCTGATGGACATGCAGATGCCTGTCATGGGTGGCCTGGAAGCGACCCGCGCCATCCGTGCCCTGCCCGGCTGGCAGGCCACGCCCATCCTGGCGATGACCGCCAACGCCTTCAACGAAGACCGGCTGGCTTGTGCTGAAGCGGGCATGAACGACTTCATCGCCAAGCCGGTCGATCCGGACCTGCTCTATGCCACCCTA
>CAYHDD010000670.1:0-2303 GCA_964355195.1 uncultured Rhodoferax sp.
GCCTCCACAAAGCGTCGTCTTACATGCGCCCAGCACGCCAGGCGTTCAATACCGGCCAGGCTGAATGCTGGCAATTTGTATGTTTGCGATCTGTCCGGCAAATAGGAGCCGGCAATTTGGTTCTGGTGCAAAGCAGACTTTGCAAACCCAGATGCATCAAGTCACTAGACCTCCAGCATGCCCAATGGGATTCGGGCAACCTGGTCTGAAACCGCTGGCGTCGCATGTGTAGTCAACCGATAGGTTGGCGACCGGCCTAGTGAAACTCTCTGCTCATCAAACCCCTACTACAGTGCTCAGTCGCAATATTGCCGAAAGAGCCCTAGCCGGGACGCGTCGGATTTGTTTGACTAAGAGTGTTGCGATTAACTTATCTCTTGTCGCCGTCGCCGTACCGTGTGGCGATTCTAATTTACATATTCTCGTGGTGTCAAGTACTTCTTGAAGAAATATTTTTCAACCGGTGTCACGCCTGGCGGCAAGGGCCTGGCGGCAAGGGCCTTGCAGCTGTCACCGGCGCAGCCCCCTTGCACCTTGAAGCATGTGATAGCGACATGATCCATGCCTTGATCCATCAACTGCCTGCCGGTTCCGACGAGGGATCTGGCGCGCAAGCCTGCAGCAGGACAAACCGCTGCACGCCACGGCCGCCGACAGAGAACTTCCAGTGATGCGTGGCAGCGTCGTCGCCGGTATAGCGCTCGATGATCTGAACCGCACGGCGCTTGCTCAGACCCGTGCGCTTGGCCACCTCGGACGCGAGCAACATTTTGGTGTTGATTCCGCCAACGATGCAGGCCCGGACCGTGTCGATTGCATCGGCGTCGGATTTGGGCTGCGGTGAACCCGTGGGCGGCGCGGTCTCCGACTCTTCGACCAACCTGACCGATGCCAGAAGCTCGCTGTACGATATGCCGCGCTCGACGCTGTAACCAAAGGTGACGGTCTGCTCGTTGTCGCCACGGCGCTTGATGTTCTCAAACACAACAATCTTTTCTGCGGCGCTCGGCTGTGATGGGCTTGGCGCCATCGTGTAGGCGCAATCGAAGTCATCGACTAGGTCGCTGGTTCCGGCGTAGATCGGCCGGCCATCGATGCCCGGCTTCTTGTTCACGTGCGCCAGCAGGATCAGGGTGCCGCCCTTCATGACGAAGGCCCGAACGGCCTTGGTGAATTGACTGGCCTGCATCTTGTCCATCAGGTTGACAAAGTGCTTTCCGGTGTCCAAGATGATCACCACGTCCTTGGCCTGGTCGGCACTGACAAGCATGCTCATCAATGACAGGAATGCAGAGGTCCTGAAGCCCATGCGGCCTTCGGTCAGCATGTGAAAGTTGTGTTCTTCGGCAACAGCGTTCTTCTCGACCAGCCCGCTGCCGGTGTCGTCGACATTAAAGTAGTAGGTCCGGTCAGGATCAATCCTGCCTGAGACGATCGCCTCGATCAACTGGGCGACCGTGATAACTGTCTTGCCAACATTAGGGCGCGCAAAGATGGCGGTTGATTGACCCTTCAGCGCAAGCGGCTTGAGTACATAAACCTTGGCGACAATGCTTTTTTTGAGCTCTTGCGAATGGCCCCTGAGCGAGTACTGGTCAAGGGCGTTGCATATCCGATTTCTTGGGAACGCAGGTTGCTCGGCTTGGTCAGACGCATCGGCGGTTGCGGGTTCGCGCGGAATTTCAGGCAAGACGTCGATAGTCGACGCAGCCGGCAGCTCGTTTGCAACCGGGTCATCGGCGTTGGCGGGCAGGCATATTGCCTCCGTGCTGCACGATTTCCACTGGGCTTCGATTTGGCTTTCACCCGGGTAGTTGGGTGATTTGCCGAACCACCATTGGATCAGACCGAGACCATGGGCGCGACCGCCTGTTTGACGGTGTGTTTCCCTCAGGATCAGCAGAAGCGTGTCGGCGTCAACGTCGGGATCAATTTGTTTGAGCTGCGTTTGAAGGCGAACCATGACTGACCCGATGTCTTCATGGCCGTCCGGGGGTGACGCACCGGAGCCGGTACGCAAGAAGTCAGCCGCAGTGGCCGACACAATCAATAGGGGGGTTTGTGGCACATTGTTCTCCAGTTATCAAATTGCTGTCCGGTGATTTCACCGGTGTAGCGCTTTGAGGAATCTGGATGTGCCCGAATCTAATGCGGGATCAATCTACAACTTCTGCCCTCGCGAAGCCTTATTGTATCGGCTATCTCACCTGGTTAATTAGTGGCAGGTCGACATGAAGGTCTTGCTCTTGTTGCGTGTCGCACGTGCCGGCGGTCGCCAGGACCTCGCCAGCCCGACTAGCGTG
>CAYHDD010000671.1:0-2301 GCA_964355195.1 uncultured Rhodoferax sp.
CAAATCGCATCAATCCCACGTAGCTTGCAAAGAAGATGCCGCCGACAGCTCCGGTCGCTGAAGCGATGAAGAATGTCACCTGAAAGACGCGGTTCGGGTTGATGCCCAGCATGCGCGCCATCTCCATGTCCTGCGAGACGGCCCGAATGCGCCGCCCCATCGTTGTAGCAAACAGGAAGACGGTCAGCCCTCCCACCAGGAAAACTGAGGTCGTCAGCATCGCGACCACGAGCCAGGACACGGGCGCGCCGGCAAGCGTCATCGCGGTTCCTTCGAACAAGTGCGGAAACGGGTGAGGATTGGAACCGTTGGGGTACATGAGGCGGATCAATTCCCGGATCACAATGCCAAGCGCCACGGTTGCCACCAACGCCATCATGGGCGGCGAGGTGCGAAATCGCCGGATGGCCAGACGGTCCAGCACCACGCCAATCGCACCGACCGCGATGATGGCCACACCCACGGCCACACCCAGACCCGCAGCGGGAAAAATGGCCATCGCCGTCATGGCAAGGAACGGCGCCGTGAGCGCCACATCGCCGTGCGAAAACTGAATCACGTTCAGCACCCCGAACAATAGGCTAAACCCGATCGCAAGAAGCGAATAGATGGCGCCCAGGGCAACCCAGTTAATCAGCTGCTGTACGACCTGTTCCATTGATGGTTCACGCCGCTGGCAAGGTGTGGATCCCTGCCAAACGCGCCTCCTTCAATGCCCTGACGACCCGTTCCGGCGTAATCGGTAGCTCGAAGATTCTCACGCCGATGGCGTCGGCGACGGCGTTCGCAATGGCTGGCGCAACGGGTGTCAGCGCAGGTTCGCCGATCCCCTTTGCGCCAAACGGTCCGAGACCGCTGCGCGACTCAAGGAGAATGCATTGCACCTTGGGCATATCCATGGAGGTCGGCATCAGGTACTCGCTGAATGAGGGCGTCACGAGTCGGCCCTGCTCGTACAACATTTCCTCGCTCAAGGCATACCCTTGTCCGTTCTGGGTTCCCCCTTCGATCTGGCCTTCGACGGCTGCGCGATTGATGCATTGCCCAACGTCGTGGGCCGCGATGCTCTTGAGGACCCTGACCTCCCCGGTTTCCACGTCGACCGAAACCTCGATGGCATGCGCTCCGTAGACGTAGTCCGGGTGTGCCTGGCCCTGGCCAGTCTCGGGGTCAAGATGGTTGCTGAATGGCGCCCGAAATATCGCCAGTTCGGATCGATGAACGCCCGCTGACGCACACAATTTCACCAGATCAACCAAGGGCATTGACTGCGTCGCGTCATGCACCACATAGACTTTGTTGAAGGCCATTCCGATTTGCTCGGGGCGCACGCAAAACAGTGTCGCAGCGCGCTCGGCAAGGCGAGCGCGAACCGCCTCAGCGGCCTTCTTTGCGGCGTTGCCGGTCATGTAGAGCCCGCGCGTTGCCGTGGTGGTTCCAGCCAGCGGCGTCACCGCCGAGTCGCTGTTGTAGATAACCACGTTTTCCAGGGTGACCCCAAGCACTTCGGCCGCGATCTGCCCCAGCGCTGAGACCTGCCCGGCACCGATATCGGTAACGCCAGAACGTACGACGACAGTGCCGTCCATTTCGATTCCCACCCAGGCCTCCGACGTATCATGCAAGAAGGTGAGTCGTCCATAGCTTTGCTGATAAACAGCAATGCCGCGGCCCGTCTTCAGTGGACCCTTCGACGGCGTCGGGTCACCCAGGGCTGCCCAGGCCTGCTCCATGCATTTGTCCGTCCAGATTGCGCTTGGCGGCACGAAACCGGTTGAAACCGGCTCGCCGGTCTTGAGGAGATTTCGGCGACGCAACTCAAGGCGGTCCATCCCGATGCGCTTGGCGATTTCGTCCATTTGCTGCTCGTACGCGACACAGGCCTGCATCCCGCCGAACCCGCGAAAGGCGCTGGTGAACATATTGTTCGTCGCCACGGCGTACGCTTGCACGTTCAGGTTGTCGATGCGGTAAGGACCGGGCGCGGCAACCGCGCAATAGAGCAGAACGTAGGGACTCAGATAAACGTACGCACCCGAGTCGGCGACGGCGCGGACATCCAGGGCGGTGATCTTGCCGTCCTTGGTGACACCGGTGCGGTACGTCAGATTGAACGGATGCCGTTTGCCGTGTCCAACAAACGAGTCCTCGCGCGAATACTCCAGGCGCACCGGTCGACCTGTTCGCTTGGCAAGGAGGGCCAGATAGACCTCGACGGTCAGATCTTCCTTGCCGCCGAAGCCGCCACCGCAGAGCGCGCCCAGGATGCGTACTTTGTTGTGCGGCACGCCGATGGCTTCG
>CAYHDD010000672.1:0-2301 GCA_964355195.1 uncultured Rhodoferax sp.
GGCAAATTGCTCAAGATTGATCGCCGTGTGATGCGTTGGTGGCATCTGGTGGCTCAGGCGCATCGTGTACTCTGCCGCCAGGGTGCTGCTGCCAAGAAAGCCCAGCGCAGCGGCGGCAAGTATTGCCCGGCATCGAAAAATGGAAAAGGATTGAGGTGCCATATGCTATGTCTCCAGTGTTATCAGTCAGCAATCATGCCACGGCCTGTCCGGCACGAAGCGATTCAATCTCTGTGGCCTTGTAGCCGATTTCTGCCAACAGTTCGGTCGTGTGTTGACCCATCGTTGGCGGCTGCAGGCGAACGCCCAGACGTTGGCCGTCCATCGTAAACGGGCATAAGGTCACCTTTGCGGTCTGACCGGCACGCTCGCCATCGGGCAAGGTGATGTCGGCCAGACCCCCGGTGGCCTGTAGATGCTCGTCATCAAACAATTCCTCAGGTTTTCGGATCGGCGCAAACGGCAGACCCTGGGACTCGAACAATACCGCCAATTCGCTGGCACTGTGCCCTGCCAGACGCTCGCGCAGGAGGGGCAGCAAAGTCGGGCGCAGACGCACGCGATCATTATTGGTCGCATATTGCGGGTCAGCCCCTATATCAAGCAGGCCGAGCACCTTGCAGAAAACGGTCCACTGTGCGTCGCTCACGGCAGCCAGAAATATTTGCTCACCGTCTCTAACGGTAAACACGTCGTACACCGCAAAAGGCGAGAGTCGCGCGGTCATGGGTGCAGCGGCCCGGCCCGTGATGGCGTACTGGATCATGTGCTGCCCGACCAGAAGAACATTGTTCTCGAACAGCGCGCTCTGCACTTCCTGCCCCTTGCCCGTGATGCCGCGCTGGATCAGCGCACCCAAAGCCCCGATGGCACCAAACATGCCCCCCATGATGTCATTTACGCTCGAACCCGCACGCACCGGGTCGCCCGGGCGACCCGTCATATAGGCCAGCCCACCCATCATCTGCACCACCTCATCGAGCGCAGTGCGGTGCTCATAAGGGCCGGGCAAAAAACCTTTGTGACTAACGTAGATCAGCCGCTCATTGACCTTGGACAACGTGGCGTAGTCGAGTCCGTATTTGGACATGGTGCGAGGTTTGAAGTTTTCGGCCACGATATCCGCTGACACAGCGAGCTTGCGTGCGACGTCGACCCCGGCCGGCTTCTGCAAATCAATCGCAATACTTTTCTTGTTGCGGTTGAACATGGGGAAGAAGCCGACGCCGGCACCGAGCAGGTGGCGCGTGCGATCACCCGTGATGGGCTCGACCTTGATGACGTCGGCCCCCATGTCGGCCAGCACCATGCCGCAGGTCGGACCCATGATCATGTGGGTGAATTCAACAACGCGCAGACCGGTCAAGGGCAGATCAGCACCGTGGTTCATGGCTTTCGACTCGCTCATTGCTTCATCTCACTCAGTGTTCTGGGCAAACCAGCCTTCCAAATGGAACCGCTTAGTGCTTCTTCACCCAGCCAATTCACCATTTTGCTGCGCAGTGCGAGCAACTTGTTGAAATCCTGCCCGGTCGCAATGCCCATACTCATCAGCATATAGGCGAGGTCTTCGGTTGCAACGTTGCCGCTGGCACCAGGCGCATGCGGGCAACCACCGATGCCGCCCAGACATGCGTCAAAACGTGTCACGCCACAAAGCAGTGCGGCGTAGACATTGGCCAGACCCAGGCCACGCGTGTCGTGAAAGTGACCGCAATTGAGCCTTTCACCGGCGATGGGCAGTGCCTGCTCAAACAAGTGGCGAACCATGGCCGGGTCGGCATATCCCACCGTGTCAGCGAGGCCGACACGGTCAACACCAGCCTCAAGCACAGCCTGCATCAGGCGCAGTACTTCGCAGGGTTCGACCCTGCCCTGCAATGGGCAACCGAAAGCCGTGCTGATGCCAACTTCAATCAGGGTGTGCGATCCAGCGGCGTTGCGCACTGCGACGATCTGTTCGATCTCGCTAACGACCTCAGCAGGCGTCTTGCGAAGGTTGGCCAAGCTGTGAGCATGGCTGGCCGAAAGCGGCAGCAGCATCAAGTCAGCCTTGCATTCAATGGCGCGCTCGGCACCTTTGAGGTTCGGAACCAGCACCGATACCATCAGACCCGGCAGCTTCCTGGCAAACGCTAGCAGTTCAGCGGTATCGGCCAACTGCGGAAGCAAACGGGCAGGTACGAAAGAGCCAACTTCGATCTCGCGTTGACCCGCTTCATACGCGCACTGTAGCCACTCGATCTTGTCAGCTGTGGGCAGTACGCGCGCCAGGCTTTGCAGACCGTCGCGCAGTCCGAC
>CAYHDD010000673.1:0-2289 GCA_964355195.1 uncultured Rhodoferax sp.
CGTATTTGGGTTTGGCCAAACTCACCGCTGGGTGCTACGTTGAAAACGAAGGCTCGCGTCGTGCCTTGATCAAAGCCGGTTTCATGCAGGAAGGCAGGCGCATTTCCCAATGGTTGGTAGCCGACCGCCGACAGGACGGGATTTTGCTGGGCCGGGTCGCCCCAAACTTTGCGGCAGACCATCAATTGCCGGTAACACTAGAAAATCAGAAATCCATAAAATGAGAACCATAGCCATAGTTCAGGCCCGCATGGGATCCACGCGCCTGCCCAACAAGGTCATGAAGCCGATCAACGGTGTTCCGATGATTGGGCTGTTGCTGGATCGCCTTTCACGCGCAAAAGAAATCGATCAAATCGTGCTGGCCACGTCGGTGGATCCGCGAAACCTCCCTCTGGCAGAGTTCGTGCGCTCCATAGGGTATGCGTGCGAACAGGGCAGCGAGAACGATGTGCTGGAACGCTATGTACAGGCGGCCGAAAGACATGGCGCCGATGTGGTGGTGCGCATCACTGGTGATTGCCCCTTGGTGGACCCACACCTGGTGGATGAATGTGTGCGGCGGTTCCAAGCAAGTTCGTTAGACTATTTCAGCAACATCGCACCGCCCACATATCCTGACGGAGTCGATATCGAGGTCGTGACCCTGGCCGCTTTGCAGCGCGCGCAGCGCGAGTCGGACAAACCCTTCGACCACGAGCATGTTACGCCCTTTGTGCGCGAATCCGGCCTTTTCAGCAGTGCCTCAATGCAGAACGACGAAGACCTCTCCGACCAGCGCTGGACGGTGGATGACCCAGAGGACTTCGAAGTCATCATCAATGTGTTCAACCATTTTGCGCCGGACATCCACTTTGGATGGCGCCAGGTGTTGGAATTGCAGCGCGCTCGGCCGGAATTATTTGCGGCCAATCAACAAATCAAGAGAAACGAAGGAGCCGTCATGGGTACTGGTCAAAAACTGTGGCAACGGGCCAAGCGGGTGATCCCTGGCGGCAACATGCTGCTCTCCAAGCGGGCCGAGATGTTCCTGCCCGAGTTGTGGCCGGCCTATTTCAGCAAGGCCAAGGGCTGCAAGGTCTGGGACTTGGACGGAAAGGAATACATCGACATGTCCATTATGGGCATTGGCACCAACACCTTGGGCTATGGCCACCCAGAGGTGGACGAGGCGGTGATGCAAACAGTGTGTGCCGGCAATATGGCTACGTTCAACTGCCCGGAAGAGGTCTACCTCGCCGAAAAATTAGTGGAGTTGCACCCTTGGGCTGACATGGTGCGTTTCGCGCGCGCCGGTGGCGAGGCAAATGCAATCGCCATCCGCATCGCGCGGGCCGCATCCGGCCGCGACAAAGTCGCCATCTGCGGCTACCACGGCTGGCACGACTGGTATCTCTCCGCCAATCTGGGCGATGACAAGAACCTTGACGGCCACCTGCTGCCCGGTCTGGAGCCCAATGGCGTACCGCGCAACCTCAAGGGCACGGTGTTCCCTTTCAATTACAACCGCTTCGACGAACTGGAGGCTTTGGTCAGCGCTCACGACATCGGTGTAATCAAGATGGAGGTGGTGCGCAACATGGGCCCGGAGGACAACTTCCTGCATAAGGTCCGCAAGCTGGCAACAGAGCGCAATATCGTGCTGATCTTCGACGAATGCACATCAGGCTTTCGCGAGACCTTCGGTGGACTGCACAAAAAATACGGCGTTGAGCCCGACATGGCCATGTTTGGCAAGGCCATGGGTAACGGCTATGCCATCACCGGAACCATCGGCAGGCGTGAAGTGATGCAGGCGGCCCAATCAACTTTCATCAGTAGTACCTTTTGGACTGAACGTATCGGCCCCACAGCAGCTTTGAAGACACTCGAAGTAATGGAGCGCGAGAAGTCCTGGGAGACCATAACACGTACCGGCCTTGAAATCCGCCAACGCTGGCAGGCACTGGCTGATCACCACGGCCTCGCCATCAGTCATTGGGGCCTGCCCGCACTCACCGGGTTTTCGTTCCAAAGCCCCAATGCGCTGGCCTACAAGACGCTTATCACCCAGGAGATGCTCGCCAAAGGCTACCTGGCCGGCAATAGTGTCTATGTCTGCACCGAACATACACCCGGCATCGTTGACGGTTTTTTCGCTGCTCTCGACCCGGTCTTTGCGCTGATCAAGGAATGCGATGAAGGCCGCGATGTAATGAGCTTGCTCAAGGGCCCGGTTTGCCACGGCGGATTCAAGCGATTGAATTGAATAAATTGCAAGTTCTCTTTCGCACCGACGCATCACTTGAG
>CAYHDD010000674.1:0-2284 GCA_964355195.1 uncultured Rhodoferax sp.
TGCAACAGACCTACCCCAGATCATTCTCGAGTTAATCAATGCCCGCAATTCGGAGCGTCAGGGACGCGCCATCGACAGCGACGCTGCCGCCAGTATGGAAAAGAAAAAGCAAGAGGGTTACTTCTAATGATTCGCTCGCCCCGCCCCAAAGACACATTCGCCGGCAACTCGTCCAAAAAGAGTCCACCAGTCCGACTGCCAGATCATCCCACCACGATTGAAGCTTTCTTGGCGCAGCAGCAGGGTCAAGACCTGTTGCGCTTTATCACATGCGGTAGCGTCGACGACGGAAAGAGCACTCTGATCGGCAGGCTGTTGTGGGACGCACAACAGCTTTTCGATGATCAGATGGCCGCCCTTCAATCTGAATCGAAGAAGTACGGTACTCAGGGGCAGGACATTGACTTCGCTTTGTTGGTGGACGGCCTGGCTGCTGAGCGCGAACAGGGCATCACGATCGATGTGGCATATCGATTCTTTGCCACTTCAAAGCGCAAATTCATTGTGGCTGACACCCCGGGGCACGAGCAATACACGCGCAACATGGTGACCGGAGCGTCAACTGCTGATGTGGCAATTTTGCTGGTTGATGCGCGTAGCGGACTGCTCACGCAAACACGTCGGCACGCCTTCCTGACCTCTCTCATGGGCATCCGCCATGTCGCCCTGGCCATCAATAAGATGGACTTGATTTCATTCAATCCTCAGACCTACCGGGAGATCAAGGAAGCGTTCGAAACGTTCGCCAAGCCGCTTGGCTTCGAGTCCATCACCACCATTCCAATTAGCGCCCTGCGGGGTGACAACATCACTGAACGCTCCGCCAATACCCCTTGGTACCAAGGACCGACGCTGATGGGTTACCTGAAAACCGTTGAGGTCAGCCCGAGGCGCGATGAGAAGATGGCTTTTCCAGTGCAGTGGGTCAATCGTCCCGACTCCAACTTTCGGGGATTCAGCGGCACGCTGGCACAGGGCACCGTAAAGACTGGCGATGAAATCCAAGTGACTTCATCGGGTCAGAAAGCCATCGTGTCGGAGATCGTCACGATGGATGGCTCATTGGACGCCGCATGCCCCGGAGATGCCATTACCTTGCGCCTCGATCGCGAAATCGACGCATCCCGAGGGGACGTCATTTCGCTGAGCCAGACCCCGCTGGAAATGACAGACCAATTCGAGGCAACTTTGGTATGGATGCACGAAGACGCTGGGATGGTAGGCCGCAACTACGATCTCAAATTGGCGAGCCAGTGGGCGGGCGCCTCGATTACCAACATAAAGCACCGCATCGACATCAACACGCTAGCCCATGAGGCCAGCAAGGCGCTTCAGCTCAACGACATCTCGATCTGCAACATCGCCACCGCCAAATCAGTCGTGTTCGCCAGCTACAAGGATTCGCATGCGCTGGGTGGCTTTATTCTGGTAGACCGCTTCACGCACGCAACGGTGGCCGCCGGCATGATCCACCACAGCCTACGTCGCGCGCAAAACGTTCACAAGCAGGCGTTATCCATCACCCGAACAGACCGCGAGCGACTCAACGCCCACAAGGGTAAGGTCATCTGGTTCACTGGACTTTCCGGATCAGGCAAGTCCACTCTCGCCAACGCCCTCGAAATGGAACTTCACAGTCGCGGCATGCGAACTTACATCCTCGATGGAGACAACGTCCGTCAAGGATTAAACAAGGATCTCGGCTTCACCGAATCTGACCGAGTCGAGAACATCCGGCGCATCGCAGAAGTCGCCAAATTGATGATGGATGCAGGCTTGATCGTCATGACCGCCTTCATTTCGCCCTTCCAACGCGAACGGCAAATGGCCAAGGAGCTGATTGGACCCGACAACTTTGTCGAGGTGTACGTCAGTACGTCTCTGGAGATCTGCGAGCAGCGAGACGTCAAGGGACTGTACAAACAAGCTCGTGCAGGAAAGATACCCAACATGACAGGTATCAATAGCCCATACGAGGCCCCGGATGCTCCCGCTTATGATGCCGTCGGTAGCGTCGAATCAATCATCAAAGACCTAGTCCAACTCGTTTCCAAATAGAAGCGCGCAATTTCAGTTAAGCCGTCACCGCACCGACGAGATGGACACATTTCTAGAGGTCGTGGCATCTAGGTGCGCTTGACTTTCCCGCCGAACAGAGCCTTCATTGACGAATGCTCACCGACCGCCCGATTCCCACTGAAGGACCCGCCCTCCTCACCACCCAGCAAGCCGCTGACCGGCTCGGGCTGACGACCACCAGTTTGCACGACCTGCGGTGTAAAGA
>CAYHDD010000675.1:0-2284 GCA_964355195.1 uncultured Rhodoferax sp.
GATACTCATGCAGCAGGCTCTCCATGGCCCAGAACGGCGGCGGTTGGCGCCGCGCTGCTTGCACCCAGGGGGTAGCAGCGCGCGCGGCGTCGGCCCAATCCAGCGCCCCCGACAAGACGCTCAAGAGCCCGGCAACAATTTGCGCCTCGGCGCGGTAAGGGATGGGTAAACGCACGAACAGCCTCCAATCACAGCAAACGAATGCCTATCATCCAGCAGGTTTTGACGAATAACTCACTAAATATGCAGACTTATCTAGTCGTTTAATCTGACAGTCGGCCTGTTTCTTGGCTCAGATGCGGCCGAGGGCCTGATCTGCGAAATCACCACGCCGACGACGATCAGGGCGCCACCGACCAAGGCGCGGCCCTGCAAGACTTCATCGATCCACCAGACCGCCGCCAAGGCGGCAAAAACCGGTTCGAGGCCGTAAATGATCGCTGCTTCAACCGCGCGCACGCGATGCTGACCCCAAGCCTGGAGCCAGAAGATGAGCGCACCGGCGACCAGACCCAGGTAGAGCAGGGAGGCACTGTGCGGCTGCGCTCGCAGCCACAGGCCATCCCAGGAAGTCGGCCCTAACAGCGCCAGACCGATCACCGACAAGCCCAGCATGGTGAATGATTGAACCGCCGCCAGCCGCTCCGGTCGGGGCCTGTCTTTGGCCTTGGCGCTGAACTCGAAGAGCAACACGAAGATGGCGTAGACGAAAGCACTGACGAGCGTCAACGTATCGCCCCAGGACCAGGGCGTCTGCTCATAGAACAGACCCCCCAGGCCCATCATCGCCAGCACGGCGCCGAGCAGCACCTGCCAACCCATGCGCTGACCCAGCAAGTACGCCAGCATCGGCACGAACAGCACGTTGAGTCCGGTGACAAAGGCGTTGCGGTTGCTGCTGGTCAGCGCCAGACCGGCCACCTGCAGGTAGAACGCGCAGAACAGCACACTGCCAACCGTCGCGCCCCAGCGCAGCTCGGAGCGACTCAGCCCGCGCAGCAGGGGCAGCATGGCCAGGCTGGAAATCGAGAAGCGCAGCAAGATGATCTCCAGCGCCACCAAATCGGCACTCAGTGCCTTCTGCGCCGGGAAGGTAGTGCCCCAAACCAGGGTCACCAGCATCAGCGCGGCCAGACCCTGACGGTGCGAGCGCTCCTTCATCACGTGGCAGGCGCCTGCTCCCGGCGCACAAATCGTTGCCGCATCATGGAGTCTTTCGCATCAGCGTGCTCTTGCCAAACAGGCTCTCGATCAGGTCCACCGCCAGTTCGGCGGTCTGGTTGCGCACATCAAGTGCCGGATTGAGTTCCACCACATCGAGTGAGGCCAGGCGGCCCGTGTCGGCAATCATTTCCATGCACAGCTGCGCCTCGCGGTAGGTCGGACCACCGCGCACCGTGGTGCCCACGCCGGGTGCAATCGACGCATCCAGAAAATCCACATCCAGACTGACATGCAGGTGGGTGTTCGCGTCGACCAGCGCCAAGGCCAACTCCATGACATGGCGCATTCCCATCTCGTCGATATAGCGCATGTCAAACACTTCGAAACCGGCCTCATGCACGAGGCGCTTTTCCCCCGCATCAAGGCTGCGCAGACCGATCTGGCGCAGCTCTTTCGTGCGCAGTGCCGGCACCTGACCACTCATCGCAGTCAGTGTGGCGGGCCCCTGACCGAACAAACAGGCCACCGGCATGCCGTGCAGATTGCCGCTCGGTGTCAGCGTAGCGGTATTGAAGTCGGCATGGGCGTCAAACCACAGGACGCGCAGTCGTCTGCCCTGTTCGCGGCAATGGCGCACCACCGCGCTGATGGAGCCGATGGCCAGACTGTGGTCGCCCCCCAGCACAATGGGCAGTTGGCCTGCTTTGAGTTCCGCATAGAGGGCGTCGTGCAGGAGTTGATTCCACTGCACCACCTCGCTCAGGTGGCGGAAACCCTCCACCGCGGGCTGCCAAGGATTGGCCGGACCGACCAGATTGCCGCAGTCCTTGACGCTCAGGCCAAAGCGGCCGATAGCCTCCGCGATTCCAGCCACGCGCAAGGCCTCGGGCCCCATGCGCGCACCGAGCGCGCCGGCACCAATGTCAGTGGGTGCGCCAATCAGACTGACGGCTTTGGCTTTTTCGAGACTCACGACTTGACTATAGCTGAGTGAATGGCGCCGTTCCCTGACAGCGCGGCAGGCTTCGCCCGTCCGCCAAAAATCGCCGTCCCAACCCGCACCAGGGTGCTGCCGCAGTGGATGGCGGCTTCCAGATCCGCGCTCATGCCCATCGACAGG
>CAYHDD010000676.1:0-2284 GCA_964355195.1 uncultured Rhodoferax sp.
GTGAAGTCATCGTCACGCTAGCCGAGCGGCGTGGCTTGATTCATGCGGATTTGTCGGTGGGGGCGGATCTTCAATCTGCCAAGGCACTTATCGCCAATGACAAGCTCGCCAATCGTGGTGTTATCCCACACGGCGCAGGTTTTGTGCTGACCGAAGACGAAGCCATCGCGCTGGGTTTGAGCACTGTGCCCGGTCTCGACCGCCATCTGCGCCCTTACCGCAACGGCAAAGACCTCACCGACAGACCCCGTCTTGCGCGTGTCATCGACCTGTACGGCCTCAGCGCAGACGAAGTGCGCCAGCGCTTTCCGCAGGTTTACCAATGGCTGCTGGAGCGGGTCAAGCCAGAGCGTGATCAAAACCCACGCCCCAAGCGCCGCGAACTGTGGTGGCGGTTCGGTGAAGATCAGCCAAGAATGCGCACATCGCTAAGCAGTCTGTCACGCTACATCGCCACCGGCCAAGTCGCCAAACACCGCGTTTTCCAGTTTCTGGATGCCAGCATCCTGCCTGACGACAAACTCATCGCCATCGCATTGGACAGCGCATTCCATCTCGGCGTTCTGTCCAGCCAGGTACACGTCACCTGGGCGCTGGCGTTGGGTGGACGTTTAGGCGTTGGCAACGACCCGGTTTACAGCAAATCCACCTGTTTCGACACCTTCCCCTTCCCCGACGACGACACCGGCCTGACGCCGGCGTTACGTCAAAAAATCAGCACGTTAGCCGAGCAGATCGACCAGCACCGCAAGCGGGTCTTGGGGATTTTGCCTGCGACAGTTGGCAACCGGGACCAAGCTGCTCCCGTGGTTGGCCCCGCTGAATTGGGGTCAGAGCCCAAATCGGTGCTGCCTGATCGGCCAGATCGAACGCCGTGCCCCGAATTGGGATCTGACCCCGATTCAGCTAAGCCCGCCAAAGACCTGACGCTGACCGGCCTGTACAACGTGCTGCAAGCGCTGCGTGAAGGCCGGGCGCTCACAGCCAAAGAGAAGCAAATTCACAGCGCCGGACTGGTGGGTGTGCTCAAAACCCTGCATGACGAACTGGACGGCGCCGTGTTGGCCGCTTACGGCTGGGGTGACTTGACTAAAGACGAGCTGCTTCAGCGGCTGGTGGCACTGAACCAGCGCCGCAGCGCCGAAGAAGCCCAGGCCCGAGTGCGTTGGCTGCGCCCGTCGTTTCAGACTCCGCTATCAAAACAGGAGCTACCTACGCAAGTGCAGCAAGCGCTAGAGGTCGATTCGGTATCTAGCCCGAGCACGCCTGTTGGCACCACTCAAGCCTGGCCGAGCGCGCTGCCTGAGCAGGTTAAAGCGGTCGCGCAGGTGCTCAGCCGCAGCGCCTCAGCGCTGACGCTGGCACAAATCGAGGCCTGCTTTAGCGGCAGCGGCGGCGGCTTGAAAAAATCCTTGCCCACGCTGCTGCAAACCCTAGAAGCCCTGGGGCGCGCGCAGCCATCGGAGTCGGATGGCGTCACCGTCTGGCGTTCATGACTAGAATCTTTCATCCATTCATTAACCTTCATGAAGGTTCCCATGCTGCGCAGCTTTGATGCCAAATTGCAAGGCAACCAGGTCATTTGGTTGGGTGCTTGTCCGTCGCCCGTCACCGAGCCACGGCGGATTGTGGTGGTGCTCGATGATGCCGACGCCGAAATCAAATCCGACGCGCTGACCGAAATTTTTAACCGCGCCAGGGGATCGTTGGGCAAGGGCAAGCGTGAGTCCGTTTTGGCTGCGCTGGCCAAATCACGCGATGATTGGAAGAATTGAGCCATGCCGGTAGTCACCACAAAATAGGTGGCATTTGACAGCAGCGCGCTGATTCTTTTCTTGAACGACGCTTTGCCCCCCGAAACAGTTGAACTGCTCGATCACTGTTTGCATTCCAGGCTAATCATCATTTCTGCAATTGTTCGCGCTGAGGTCTTGGCTTGGCCTGGCCATTCAGCGGTGTCTCTGGCAGCGGCACGTGCTTTGCTGGATGCTTGTCAGCTGGTGGCCGTGAATGCAGTTGTTGCAGATGAAGGTGCGCGAATTCGTCGGGAAACCGGAATCAAACTACCGGATGCGCTAATTGCTGCTACAGCACTGATGCAAAGCGCTGCTCTGGTCACTGCCAACGCAAAAGATTTTCGCCGCGTACCGGGTCTGACGCTGATCGATCCCGCCAGCGGGTTCGCATAGCAAAACCCACTGGCTTCGGCGGCGACCAGTTCCTTCAGGGGCACGCTGCCGGCGTAGCAGCGCATCGACGAGTTGTGTTCTTTGGTCCCGGCTGG
>CAYHDD010000677.1:0-2281 GCA_964355195.1 uncultured Rhodoferax sp.
CTGAGGGTTATGACTACACGCCAACGAGCTGCGTGATATTGCTGCGCCCCAGCTCCTACAAATCAACCTTCATTCAGATGGTTGGTCGTGGGCTGCGCACCATTGATCCAGAGGAATTCCCGGGCCTTGTTAAGTCGGACTGCATCGTGCTGGACTTTGGCACAGCAAGCTTGATGCATGGTTCGCTGGAGCAGGAGGTCAATCTCGACGGTCATCTTCATGATGGTGAAGCGCCGACCAAGGATTGCCCTGACTGCGGTGCGATTGTCCCCATGGCCTGTATGGAGTGCCCGTTGTGCGGCCATATCTGGGATCGTCAGCAGAAGGACGGCGGTGTCTTGGCCGATTTCATCATGAGCGAGATCGATCTGCTCAAACGCTCCAATTTCAGGTGGTGTGATCTTTTTGGCTGTGACGATGCGCTCATGGCCACCGGTTTCAATGCGTGGGGCGGTATCTTTTTCCTGAACGGTCGTTGGTACGCTGTTGGCGGAGGCAAAGACTTACAACCGCACCTGCTGGCAATTGGCGAGCGCACGGTGTGCATGGCCAAGGCAGACGATTGGCTCAATGGCAACGAGAGCGCCGATTCGGCCCACAAGACACGTCGCTGGCTCAACGAGCCACCAACCCAAATGCAGCCCCAGTACCTGCCACAGGCAATGCGGGCGGATTTCGGAATGACCCGCTACCAGGCTTCCGCACTGCTGTCCTTCCAGTTCAATAAATCGCAGATTCATCGCCTGGTGATGGCGGCCAACGACAGTTACCGGATGGTCGCATGACCTGCGCGGTTTGTTCCCGTCAAGCCAAAGGGCTGGGGTGGTTTAACCCCAGGCTCAAGCGCAGCGATCCGGCGCGGTACAGCGACCGTTGGGTGTTTTGCTCGATGGCCTGTCAAAACGCCTTTTCTCAAATCATGAACAAGACCGAGGGAAACATGATCAACACCACTGAAATGGAAAACGAGGCAATTGTTTCTTGCTTGATGCCTTTGGGCGACTATGTCGGCACCATAGGCTTGCAGCGCCCACTGGCCGATTTCAGCCGCCAAGAAGTGTTGACGCTCATCGAGGTGGTTGTCACGGCATTTCAAGCACGCATGCTGGCGGAGCACGAGCGTATGGCTTGCAGAGATCGTGCGTTTCTGGAGCAGCGTCTGGCGCGCCAGCAGCAGTGGCCATCCACAGGGAGGACTGCTTGATGCTGGATTTCAACCACCGCCCCAAGATTGAGGAGCACATCAGCACCCTGATCGACGTTGCACTGAGCAAAGAACGGGACAAGGAAATACCGCGCAACTACCTGGGCGCATCTCGGCTTGGGGTCACCTGTGAGCGCGCATTGCAATACGAATACACCCATGCGCCAGTTGACGCTGACCGTGACTTTTCTGGTCGCCTGTTGCGCATATTCGAAGTTGGCCATCAGTTGGAAGACATGGCGGTCCGCTGGCTGCGTTTGGCTGGATTTGACCTCTACACACACAACGCCCAAGGCGGTCAGTTCGGATTTTCTGTTGCCGGTGGCCGCATTGCAGGCCATGTTGACGGCATTCTGAATGGTGGCCCATCCGAATTGGGCCTGTCCTACCCGGCGCTCTGGGAATGCAAGACCATGAATGACAAGTCTTGGCGTGACACCGTCAAACAGGGGGTTGCCAAGTCGAAACCAGTGTATGCAGCACAAGTGGCGGTGTATCAGGCCTACATGGAGGCCAGCGTGCCTGGCGTTTCTGACAACTCGGCACTGTTTACTGCGATCAACAAAAACACTCAGGAAATCTGGTTTGAGTTGTTGCCGTTCGATGGTGGATTGGCTCAACGTATGTCAGACCGTGCAGTCAAGGTGATTTCCGCCACAGAAGCAGGTGAGCAGTTGCCACGCCACACCACGACACCAACCCACCACGAATGCAAATTCTGCGCTTGGCAAGACCGGTGCTGGAGTGCTGCATGACGGTAGAAACCCTGGATTGGATGGACTTCAACGATGCGTCACAGCAGCGTGCCGATTTGGGTGAGGATATTCAAGCTTTACGTTCTGGCCTGTTGGATCGATTGGAAGCGGTATTGCATTACCTCTTTCCGGCCGGTCAGACTAAAGGCACCAAATTTTATGTAGGCGATATTGACGGAACACCAGGCAAAAGTCTGGTGGTGGAACTCGACGGCGCGCGTCGTGGCTTGTGGAAAGACTTTTCTAACGACGATGGCGGTGATCTGATCGACATCTGGGCCATGTCACGCGGTCTATCGGTGCGGCATGATTTTGTGCAGGT
>CAYHDD010000678.1:0-2276 GCA_964355195.1 uncultured Rhodoferax sp.
CTTCGCTGGCGACCAGTTGGGCCACAAGCTGCGCCGGGTCAAAGTCGGCATGACCGGCGTAGAGCGCGGCGATTTGCATGAAGTCAGTGTCCAGTCGGGCTGCGTCGGCAAGTCGGCTGGTGGACGAGAGTTGCGGTGGCTGGTCAAAGCTGGCAGGCCAGTAACGGGGCAGTTCGAGCCGGGCCAGCAACCAGTCGCGCAGGGCGGCTTGTTCCAGATCGTCCCACTTAGGGGAATTCCAGCGGCGCTTGTACTCGGGGCGTTCGATCAGCCGGATGTTGCGGTCGGATTCGATCAGGTCGATGCGTCGCTGCACTACCTGGCGGTAGTCCTCAGGCCAGTGGCTGGGGATGTCTGTAATCGGCGTGGAGCCGTGACGCACAAACCAGGTCGTGGTCTCTGTGCCAGCAGCCATGCGGCGGGCTAACACGATCTCGAAGGCGCGTTCACCCAAGGCCACATCGGGCGGGGCCGTATGTTCAAAATCCGAGGCTTGGCTTTTAGCGGGCAACAGCCCATAAAGCCGGTAGCAGCGCCAATCAAGTTCTTCCTGCAAGGCGATCATCTGTCGCCGTAGTTGGGCAGCGTTGTCGCTAGCTGCGCTGATGCCACTGACAGTCGGAACGGATCGAGTACCTGAAGTTACGTCAGACAGGATAGAAGCAGGCAGCCCAGCGATAAGCTGATTGGCTTTGTTATCGAGTTGGGTCGCAATGTCCAGGGGGTGGTTATCTACCAGGGGAAGATCTTTTAGCCCCGTACTGGTGAATTCATAGAAATCCTCAAATGCATCTGTGCGTTGGCGAGCACCGTGCTGATCGACCGTACTACCTTTATTGTGAAAAATTTGCTTTAACCAAAAGCACACAACCGAGGAATTAAGCAGCCCAAGCAGTCCCAAGTGGTCGTCTTTGCTGGCGCCGGCTGGGAGTTTTATTACTGGCGCGGACCGGTTGAAAACCTTACCACCGTTGTCCAGTACGAAGTGGTTATGGGTGGCGACAAAGGCAAAGGTAATACTAAGTTGCGTTGCAAATTTTTCCTTCGAGATATGGCCGTATTCATACCAAGAGAAGCCGCGCTGTAGTTGAGTCTTCTTAAACCAGAGCCTATTCGACAGATTCGTCTTTAGAGGCCAAAACCATTTTTCCATTCGCTTGTTTAGGTATGGCTGGAACGATCTTGGGTCGTGAGGAAATAAGGCGTAGCCTTCACTGGTGAGTGTCCAATCTCGGACCACATCGCCAACAACAAACCCGCGCACATACTCCTTGTCAAACTTCAGTCGATTGAGTGCATCAGTCGGAACAAGGTAGGCATCGTCCTCAAGCGTCACTGTCGCTATCCCTAGATTTGCCAAACCCCCTAAACGACTTACATTCTCGCTGTCGAAAAGGTCCTTTAAGTCCGCAGCTCCACCGCCGCCAATGCTCCATGGATGCTTGCCGAACATCGCTCGGTCGGAGTCGGCCACACTGACGAACTCACTCTCGGAATTCAAGCAGTCGATCTGTCGCAGTATGGCTGTCCACACTAGTCCCTGCGCTGGATCATCAGGTGTACCGGGTTCGCCCTTGATGCCCATGACTGTGCGCACCGAATTTTCAACGGGCGAGCAGTGTCGGCCCAACAGGATTACTGTCGGCGTGCCGTGCCCCGGGATATAAGCGCCTGCGGTGTCAATAACATGCGTTAAGTTCAACCTTGGTAGAACCTGCTCAATCAGCTTGCTGCCGAATTCGCGTTTCATGAACGAGTTGGCGGTGATCAGACCTACAAAGCCGGCCGCTTGCACCGACCCTTCGACGGGCTCAGGTTCGACGGCATTTCGTCCGGTGAGTGCCAGCTCAAAGAAGCGCTCGGTAAACGGTGCGCCCAGCGAATACTTCATGTGGCAACTGGCGTACTGGCTGCGGTAAGCCGCATTCAGCGCCGCGTCCTTGACGACGATGTAGGGCGGGTTGCCCACGACCGCGTGGTATTGCCGGCCCAGAATGCGCTGCACCTGCGCCAGGTCTTCGCTGGCGTAGGCATGCGCTAGACCGCTGTCGGCGTGGCTTTCGGCCACATCAAAAAGTTCATCAGACCGAATGCCCGATTGCCCCGACAGGCCAAAGCGCTGTCCGTGCAGCAAGCTGTCACCAATGGCGACATGAATCTTGAAATCGGGTGCCTCGCTCAGACGATGCACGTCGCTGGCCAGCAGCGCCGCCACCAGCAAGCGAAAGCGCGAGATGGCGACCGCGAACGGGTTCAGGTCCACGCCTGACACGGCA
>CAYHDD010000679.1:0-2269 GCA_964355195.1 uncultured Rhodoferax sp.
CGGCTCCCTGGCATGAGCCAGGACCACGAGGCGTGGTTTGGAAAGGTCGGCCAGGACCCCGTCGACGCCGTCGAGCGAGGTGCCCGACATCAGGCCGATGTAGAGATCAGACACGCCGCCGACCTGAGCCTGTGACCCTACTCGATGCCGCCCTGCTGCATCAGCGCAGCGGCAGTCAGCGCGATCTTGTTCTGGTCGGCCAAGCGAGCAAAAGTGACTCTGGCGCTGGCGGACACGGGCACCGACTCGCTCTGGCGCGAAATAGAAAGAGGATTGCGGTGCTGGCCATTGACCAGGAATTCAAAATGCAGATGCGGTCCGGTCGCCATGCCGGTGCTGCCCACGGCACCCACCGTCTGACCTTGGCTGACGCTCGCTCCCTTGCGAACGCTGATCCGGCTCAGATGGGCATAGACCGTGCTGTGGTTGTTGCGGTGCCTAAGCTTGACCAAGTTTCCGAAACCCCTTTGCATCCCGGCAAATTCGACCACACCGTCACCCACGCTGCGCACCGGCGTGCCTTTGGGCGCGCCGTAATCGACCCCCTGATGCGCGCGAAGGGTTTGCAGAATCGGATGCAGCCGCATCTTGAAGCCGCTGGTGACGCGCGAGAACTCCATCGGCGAGGCCAAGAAGGCGCGCCGCAGGCTGCGGCCGTCGAGCGTGTAATAGCCACCCTTGCTTCGGCTGTCGGTGGCGCGCGCCGTTACCGGGGCGGCTGGGGCTGCGCCAGCCGGGTCCTGGAACCACATGGCCTGGAAAGTCTTGCCGTTGTTGACAAACTCGGCGCTCAAGACACGGCCGGTTTTCAGCGGTTCGTTGTCGCCCTCAAGCGTTTCGTAGACCACCGAGAAGCGGTCGCCCTTGCGTAAGGCGCGATGGAAGTCAATGTCTCCGGAAAAAATCTCGGCCAACTGAACTGCAATGCTGTCGGGAATTCTGGCGTCATCAGTCGCGGCGAACAGTGAACTCTGGATGGTGCCGCTGGCGAGTCGTGTGGAGGCGCTCATGGCGGCCACCTCGATGATCGACTGGAAGCCCTGATCGGTCTTTGTAACCACCAGTCGATTGAAGTTTCCGTTGTCCTCGGAGTTCCAGCGCGCGCTCAACTTGAGCAAGAGGTTGCTGTCGCTGGTTTCGACCGTGACGCTGCGCCCGGAGCGCCCAAGCAGGGCCTGACGCGCTGCGGCATTGGAGCGCAGGAAGGCAGATGCTGCGGGATCGTCGACGCCGAGTCGGCTGAGCAAGGTATCGGAGCTGTCGCTGGAGCGCGTTGTATCGGACCTGAATAGCTTGAACGGTTGGGCATTTAACTCTGGCGCCGCCAGGGCTGCCAGGTTGGGTACCGACTGCATGACTTCATGCACCGGCAACTCTGCGGCGTCCGGGGCCAATGTTGCCACTGCGAAGGCGCCGCCGCCGGCGCTCAGTGTCAGTGCTGCAATACTGGCCGTGATCCGGCGCGGGTAGCGCTTGACGGTGCGGCTGAGCGACACCCACAAGGCATTTCCGGTACTGACGAAGGCATTTATCAAAAGAAGGGGTCTCCAGAGGGCCGTTGGTCGGGCTGACTCAATATTCGCGTCAAGCGACCCAGCAGGCCGGTCGAACTAAAATCAAGAGCCTGAGCGGGGCTAGAGTATAGCTTCGCCACTTCGCACTGCATCAAGAAAAACCCTTATGACCTCAGCATCAGCCCCCGAATTTCCCGTTACAGATCGTGTCCGGGAGGCGCTGAGCGTGTCCTTGCGGGCCTGTGAGGAGCTGATACCGCAGGAAGACTGGGTGAAGAAGTTGGCACGCTCAGAGGCCAGCGGCAAGCCACTGCGCATCAAGCTGGGGCTTGACCCGACAGCGCCAGACATCCATATTGGCCATACGGTAGTGCTCAACAAGATGCGGCAATTGCAGGATCTGGGGCATACGGTGATCTTTCTCATCGGCGACTTCACGTCGTTGATCGGTGACCCCTCGGGGCGCAATAGCACGCGACCGCCGCTTACGCGTGAGCAGATCGAGGTCAATGCGCAAACCTATTACCGCCAGGCGTCGATGGTGCTGGACCCCTCGAAAACCGAGATCCGGTACAACAGCGAGTGGGGTGATGCACTCGGCTCGCGCGGCATGATCGAGCTGGCCGCCAAATACACCGTGGCGCGCATGATGGAGCGCAATGATTTTCACGAACGTTTCAATGCGGGTGCGCCGATCAGCGTGCATGAATTTCTGTACCCCTTGATGCAGGGCTACGATTCGGTCGCGCTGCGCA
>CAYHDD010000680.1:0-2267 GCA_964355195.1 uncultured Rhodoferax sp.
CCGCACCGCCCTTCATGCCAAAGCCCGGCCCCAGCGAGGGCTCGCGCAGCGCAATCACCGTGCGCTTGCCGATGCGGTTCAAGGCATCGCCCAGGCCGACCACAGTGGTGGTCTTGCCTTCGCCCGCCGGTGTCGGGCTGATGGCCGTCACCAGCACCAACTTGCCATTCGGACCGTTCTGCTGACTCAACCAGCCGAGGTCGATCTTGGCCTTGTAGTGGCCATAAGGTTCAAGTGCATCAGCCGGTATGCCGAGCCTGTCTTGCGCCATTTGCAAGACCGGCCTCAAGGTGGCGGCCTGGGCAATTTCGATGTCTGATAGATGCACGGTTAGGTCTCCACGGATTCATGACGGGCCGTCAAGTGACTGCGGGACAATTTTGACAGACAGCAGGTTCAGTTGCGGCATGCGCAACGTCGGCAGATCGCTTGTGGAAGGCGAATTGCCACCGCATTGACACAGCGCAAAACAAGACGGCCTGCTCAGGGGCGCGGATTGACAACCCCGATGGCTGTCTTTTGCGCGATGTACAGCGATGCACCGCTGATCGCAATATAGGAATTGTTGACTGCTCCATCGTTGCCGGCACCCGGAACCAATGTCGGAAATGAGGCGTCATTCCCTACCAGCGTCGTAGGCACAACCGAGGCGGTGATAACACCCGCTGGCGTCACTTGACTGATTTTCATGCCATAGAAATGGGAGACAAATAGATTGCCCGCAGAGTCAATGGCAATGTCGTCGGCGGTAACGCCTGAGACAAAGGTGCTCGACACACCTGCCGGTGTAATTTTCCAGATACCACTTGGAAACCCATTGCCTACATACACATTTCCCGCCGCGTCAACAGCGATGCCGCCCTTTACGGCCTGTGGCGCCGTAAAAAAGGTGCTCACCACGCCCGCTGGGCTGATCTTTCGCACGGCTTTGTTTTCCAGGTCGACCACGTAGAGATTATCGGCAGCATCGGTGGCCATGCTCATGATTCCGGCAAAGCGCGCCGCGGTCCCGGTACCATTGATGAAGCCCTTGACGCAACCGGTGCTGGGGGTGCAGAGGGTGGAGTTGGGTCCCGCCAAGGTGCTGACCACACCAGCAGGCGATATTTTCCGAATGCTGTAGTAATTTCCAACGTATAGATTGCCCAAGGAGTCAATCGTCATGCCTCGTGGCGCTGAAAACCTTGCGACACTTCCGGTGCCATCCGTATATCCCTTGGGGCAGAGTATTTGCGCAGTGCAATCAGCGCCGGCGGGGCCGGCAAAGGTGGTCACCAGCCCCTGTGGTGTAATTTTGCGGACGTTGTGCGCACCAGTGTCGGCGACATACAAGTTGCCGGATGGGTCGGCCACCATGCCCATCGGCAGAATGAAGCGCGCCGCTGTACCGGCGCCATCCACCACCTTGGCGTAGAGCAGGAAAGTGCGATCAGCTCCCGCAGCCCCAGCGAATGACAGGGCCGGTCCCGCCACTGTGGACGGGCTGGTATTGGCCGCATTGGTGGCGTAGGTGTGGTTGGCCGCTGCCTGGTTGTTGTACGTCACCGCTGCGCCGCCATAGGTCACATCGGCCTCCAGACCTTCGAACAGGTTGGTCATGTTCAGTATGACCTGAGCTCGCATGGTTGGGTAAGCACCAAAGATCTGTTCAACGGCCGCCAGCAGCAACGCGTATTCGCTTTCGCCCTTCGAGTTAACAGCCTTCACGGTCGCGGCCGTCACACCCAGGTTGTCGAGCACGAGTTTGGCCAGAACCGTGTTGCTCGTGCTGGCAAAGGCAGCGGCCAAATTCTGCGCAAACACAGATGCATCAGAGGTGGCCTGCGCCGTGTACTCCGTCATCAGCGCATAACTCGGCGCCCTGCCATACAGCGCCTGGTACAGGTGCAACGCGATGGCGGCCCCTCCAGTCGGCTTGGTGGCCTTGACGACGGCATGCGGCGCAACAATGGGCACAGCGCTGTCTTGTGGATCACCGCCGCCACAGGCAACAAGTGCGATGGATGTGAACGCGACGTAGAGTAGTTTCATTTGAGCGCTTCCTAGGTGAGCTGGGCGATTCGGCTGGCAAAAGGGTCCATCGGTCAATCATTTGATCGAATGGCGTCGAGGAGAAAACGGACGGGGTGTGCGTCCATCCAAGTCAGTTGTCCGTTCACTGGATCACGGAAAATCATAAGTGCTGAGCGTCACTCCAGACGGTGAGAAGTTAGTGGTTTCCTGTTTGATAAACACAAGTCGCTTCAAGCTCGGAGAATAGGCAAATG
>CAYHDD010000681.1:0-2260 GCA_964355195.1 uncultured Rhodoferax sp.
ACAGTGATTTTGGTATACTGTCTTTTACACTTCTGAAAAGTCAGGGATAGTAAATGAGCAACGTATTGTTTTACGATAAGCCAGTGGCCGTGAACCGCGATCAGCATCGCACCACCAAGATCGGCGCGGAGCCCGATTTTTCTTTCGCAGCAAAAACCAATTCCGTCGCTTTGACAGGGGTTGAGTTTGTCGAAGCTTGCAAAGAGTATCCCATTGTGTTTACTAAAGTAGGCGAGCGAAAAGTCCCTGTCGCGCTATTGGGCTTGCGCGACAACGAAAATCTCTATGTTGGTGCTGACGGCAAGTGGGACGGAAGCTATATCCCCGCATTTGTGCGCCGCTATCCATTTGTGCTGGCCGAAAGCGCGGGCGATCAATTTGTCGTATGCATCGACGAATCCTCTGCCGCCTTCAATGCTGACGAAGGCCAGCCGCTGTTTGACAACGACGGCGGCAACACCCCGTTCCTTGATGGTGCCCTCAATTTTTTGAACTCCTATCAGGCGCAAATGAAGCGTACTGAAAATTTTGTCAAGCAACTCGATGAGTTGGACCTGTTCACCGAAATGGCGGCCAAAACCGAGTTGACCGATGGCCGAAAATTTCTCTTTAATGGCCTGTATGTGGTTGACGAGCAAAAATTGCTGAGCTTGAAAGACGAAAAAGGGGCCGAACTCCTCAAGTCGGGGGAGCTTGGCTGGATTTATGCGCACCTTATTTCCCTGTCGAACATGAGCCGCTTGGTAGACCGTATCGCCAAACTGGACTGAGAGTCTGTTCAAAGGCTGCCGATTGTCACCACGGTGGCAGCCTGATTGCCCTGCGTTAACTCAGACCGCTGCAACTGGTTGCGTACCAGCTCTGCAGCTGCCTGCGACGGAAACACCCCGTACAGCACCCGCAAGGTGTCAGCCTTGGCCACCACAAACAATGGCCGGTCGGGTGGCAAGACCCTGAGCGAGGCCAGAGGTGTAGAGACCGGCACAGACCCCATGTCCAGCGTGAACCACGCAGCGGGCTGGTCGGCCAGCCTTGCCCGGCTCATCTCGATGGCCGCTTGCGTTTCCCGGGGCACGACGATCACCGGTGACAAGGCGGGTGCCGGCGAAGCGGGGGGCGTCACTGCCTTGCGTTCCTGCACTGCGGCTACGGTCGGCTTCACGGCCTGTGGCTCCAGCCACCAGGCCAGCACGGCCGCCAGCAAAGCCACGCCCAGCAAGGCCGGGGCGATCACTCGCAGGCGCTTGCTTGACTTCTTGCCTGGGGCCGTGCCCGGCCCTGCCAGCGACGGCTGTGCCGCAGGAGAGAGAGAGGACGGCGAGGTGTCCTGCCAATCAGCCTTATGGTCTTCCGGCGTGTTCTCTCCTTGCGCTGGGGATGGGGCCGCGGGTATGGCAGGCTTTGCGGCAATCACGTCCACTCGCATCGGAGCGGATGCACGCGTCAACCGCTGGGACTTGATCACCTGCGTCAGCAACACATCAAAATCAACGTGATCAAGCAGCACCGGCTGAAACCCGGCGGCAATCGCCAGGCTGGCCAGATCCTTGCGCGCTAACGGGAACAGCACCGATGGCGCGACTTGCCTCACAAAGCGATGCGCATCCTCCATATTGGTCAGGTCAAGCTCGAACACGCCTGCCTCGGACACCTCTATCAAGAAAACAGTTTTACCCTTCAGGCGAGCATGAAGTGAAATCCGCAGCACACATTCAAGCGCGCCAGACCAGGCCGGCGCTGCTTGCGTTTGCATGTCCACGCCGACATCGGGTGAAATCGCTTGCCGCGGCAGATCTGCCATATGTGGCACTTCAACCGAGGCGCCTTTCAGGTAGAGGCGAAGGATTTTGTACGGTGTGTTGGGCGGGAGCGTGGGCGTGAGGTTCGGTGAGTTCATACACAAGGGTCAGCGTGGATCGTAAATGGCTGAAAAATCCTGCTGACCAGCGTCAATGCCCAGATTCTGAAAAGAAAGCGCACTTGGTGAGAAGCGGTAGCTGTTTCGTCGCACGCTGATTCGCCCTGACCAACCTGCTGCCACATTGCAAACATATCGCCCCTGGCTGTCTGTGGACGAGCATTGTGCGCCTGCAGCTGCCACCTGTACATTCTCCAGCGGTGAACCAGCAGCGGACGGGCTGTCTCCTCCAAACCCCGAAGACAAACGCACCGTACCACTCACCCTTACCCTGGCTGGGACGGGGGTGGCAGCAGGCGCAGGGGGAAGTATTGCAAGCACTGTTGCGGGCAAAACTGGTGC
>CAYHDD010000682.1:0-2257 GCA_964355195.1 uncultured Rhodoferax sp.
TGGCCGAAGCAGGTGTCAGCACCGTGCTGATGAGCCCGCGCAGCCCGCGCCGCGTGGCACTGATACTGGGCAGTCAGCACAACGACGCCGCCGTGCGCCTCGCGCAGGCCGCTCGCGTGATGGACGACGCTTGGTGTTGCCAATGGGCGTTGCGACTGGTGCGTGCGAAACTGGCGCGCCAACGCCGGACCCTGCAACACCTGCAAGCTGCCCGCCCAGACGCCCGCAAACCGCTGTTTGACGCGCTGCAAACCATTGACGGCATCCTGATCAACCTCAAAGCCGCAAGCGGCGCAGAAGCGCCCACTGAAGCGCCCTCGCTGGCAAGCCTGCTTGGTTTTGAAGGCGCTGGCGCCCGCGCCTACTTCGGTGGCCTGGCAGGCGTGTTTGCGCCATCGCTCAACTTCAGCGGGCGCAACCGCCGCCCGCCGCGCGACCCAGTGAACGTCTGCCTGTCACTCGCCTACACCATGCTGCACCTGCAGGCGCTCCAGATGTGCAACAGCGCCGGGCTGGACCCCCTGCTGGGCTTTTACCACCGCCCCGCCTTTGGCCGCGAGTCATTGGCCAGCGACTTGATCGAACCCCTTCGCCCGGCGGTTGACCTGTGGGTGTGGGACCTGCTGCGCAGCCGTGAACTGCGCGAAGACCACTTCAGCCTGGACAAAGGCGCCTGCCTGCTCGGCAAAGCCGGGCGCCAAGTCTTCTACGCGGAATGGGAAAAGCAATCTGCGCCATGGCGCCGCTGGCTGCGTGGCCAAACTCAAGGGCTGGCCCGTGGTCTGCGCCAACAGGGTGAAGCATGGCTGGTCAACAACGATGCGGACGATGACGAAACATGCTGAATAAAGCCCTGTCCAAGCGCTCCATCAAGCCCGGTAGTGGCGCCCGGGCGCTTTACCTGGGCAGCCGCGAGCACAAGCGCGTGAGCTGTACCGCCGAGGCATTGGTCGTTACCAACGCCCGCGCCCAGGTCATGCGCTACCCGGTGGCACGCCTGGCACGGGTGGTAAGCAGCGCCGACGTGGTGGACTGGAGCGGCCCGGCGCTGGCCCTGTGCATGCGTGCCGGAATTGGCATCACTTGGCTCGACGCCAAAGGCAACGCTGTGGGCAGCATCTACCCGCAGCAACGCACGCCCGCCCCTTTTGCCACGGCACTGGAACTCTGGACTGAAGGAACAGACGGTCCGGCGCGCTACCAAAACTGGCTGCGTTCCAGACGCATGGACGTTCTCATCCGCTGGGGAAATGCGTGCGCCGACGCCATCACGCCGCAACAATGGGAGAGCACGAAGCGCGAGTGGGTTTATGGCAAGCAGTACACA
This sequence comes from uncultured Rhodoferax sp., assembly GCA_964355195.1. Taxonomy (GTDB): domain Bacteria; phylum Pseudomonadota; class Gammaproteobacteria; order Burkholderiales; family Burkholderiaceae_C; genus Rhodoferax. Next base: position 1,328 of record CAYHDD010000682.1, read on the forward strand.
ACGCACCTGGCGCAAGGTCTGCGCAGCCTGTGCCTGGCGTATGTGGCAGCCCAACTCTCAAGCTACGGCCTGACGCCGGTGCTTTGGGGCCCCCGCCTGGAGGGCATTGACCTGGACGAGGACCTGTGTGAACTGCTGTGGGCCGAAATGAACCTCAGCAGCGGCACGCTGGCCGACAAGGCCGATGCCGACATCGAACTCACGACGCTGTTTGAACGCTGGAGCGCCTGCAACGCGAGCGCACTGACCGTGCATCTGGCCAGCCTGCACCGCACCGCCCTGAAAGCGCTGCACACATGAGCCTTCACGCCAACGCCAACTGGCTCGTCACCTATGACATTGCCGATCCGAGGCGTCTTGCACGTTTGTTCAAGTTTCTGAAAAAACACGGCATCCCGGTGCAATACTCAGTATTCCTGGTGGAGGCATCTGCCGCGAAGATGGGAAACTTGATCGTGCAAATGGCCAAATTAGTTGACGAGGAGGCGGACGATGTACGCGCCTACCGTCTGCCCGAAAGAACCTGGAAAGTTACCCTGGGTGCCAGCATCCTGCCCGAAGGCATGCTGATGGGCGAAGGCGTCGCGCTATGATGAACGACATTGGCTTGGTCAAGGCCGCCGACCAGCACCAACCACCCATGCAAGTGCTTGTCATCGTTGCGTTTTCCCGATCCAGCCAAACAAATACCTGCCCTGAATTCAAAGGGATTAAGACATTGTGGTGGCCACCGGCATCGCCGGGGTGGGAAACAAATACCTGCCCTGAATTCAAAGGGATTAAGACGTCTGTGACGTATCCCCCCAGGGTTAGTTGTTAAACAAATACCTGCCCTGAATTCAAAGGGATTAAGACGCGCATTGTAGAGGGTTTGCGTTTTTTCGGTTAAACAAATACCTGCCCTGAATTCAAAGGGATTAAGACCTAGGA
>CAYHDD010000683.1:0-2254 GCA_964355195.1 uncultured Rhodoferax sp.
GACCATAGGGCAGATTGACCGTGAGTTCGTCAGCGAAATCCTGCAGGTCCACCGAGGCGAGCAGTTCGTGGGCGCGACCATGCAGGTGCGTGAGCGTGCTTTCGGCTTTCCAGAAATGAAAGGACGTACCCAGATTGCGTTGCAGCGCGGCGCGCACATTTTCCAGCACCGTCATGTGCGGAAACACCGCCGAAATCTGGAACGAACGGACAATGCCGCGGCGCGCCGTTTGGGCCGGCTTTTCCGTCGTGATGTCAACATCATTGAAGACGATGCTGCCGCTGGATGGATGCAAAAACTTGGTCAGAAGATTAAAGAAAGTGGTTTTGCCAGCGCCATTCGGGCCGATCAGAGCATGAATGTCCCCGCGACGGACCTTCAAGTCGACTTGATTGACGGCCACGAATCCCTTGAATTCCTTGGTCAATCCATGTGTTTCAAGAATGAACTCCGTTGACAATTTTGGCTCCGACTGTAGAGTCTGAAGTGATCCGCACCAATTGCGTAACAAAAATCAGCATGCTATAGATTTGCTTGCGTGCACACCAGCGGGTTAAAGCTTAGGTAGTTCTACCTGCTGCAAGTGCTCACTCGGATTATGGAGTGAAGAATTTATCCAAAATAAACAATTATTTCAATAATGATAAAAAAATGAGAGGTTTAGCCACAAAAAACACATTATGAAATAAAACGCCGAAATTGTATCAAAGTTGATTACATATTTTGTCTTGTAAAACCTACTATCCGCATATTCGTCTTCTGGAGTTCTCTATGTGTGGCATTGTCGGCGCTGTCTCTACCCGCAACATTGTTCCGATCCTGGTGCAGGGGCTGGCCAGGTTGGAGTACCGTGGCTACGACTCCTGCGGTGTCGCTGTGGTTGCCAATGGCCTGGAGCGCGCGCGCAGCACCTCTCGGGTGGCTGAACTGGCGGCACAGGTGCAGAGCAGCCATCTTGAAGGGGCAACCGGCATCGCACACACGCGCTGGGCGACCCATGGTGCGCCTCTCGTGCACAACGCGCACCCGCACTTCAGTCACGGCCCTGGGGTCGATGCAGCGAGCCGACCGGGCCGCGTGGCCCTGGTGCACAACGGCATCATTGAAAACCATGACGCGTTGCGCCTGCGCCTGCAGAACAAGGGTTATGTGTTCCAGAGTCAGACCGACACCGAGGTCATTGCTCACCTGATCGATAGCCTGTACGACGGCGACTTGTATGAAGCCGTCCAGGCAGCGCTACCGCAATTGCACGGAGCCTACGCGCTGGCCGTGATCTGCAAGGACGAGCCGCATCGTCTGGTCGGCTCGCGCGCCGGTTCGCCTTTGGTGCTCGGCGTTGGCCAGGACGGGCAGGAGCACTTTCTGGCCAGCGATGCGATGGCACTGGTGGGCGTCACGAATCAGATTGTCTACCTCGAAGAGGGCGACGTGGTCGATCTGCAACTGGGCAAGTACTGGTTGTTTAACAAGGATGGTCGGCCGTTGAGCGGCGCGCAGCGGCCAGTGAAAACGGTGCACGCCCACAGCGGTGCCGCCGAGCTCGGTCCCTACCGTCACTACATGCAAAAAGAGATCTTTGAGCAACCCCGCGCGATTGCTGACACCTTGCAAGGCGTCGACCACATCGTGCCCGAGCTCTTTGACGGCAGTGCCAGCGCAGCTCGTGTCTTTAAGGATATTGACTCCGTGCTGATTCTGGCTTGCGGCACCAGCTACTACAGCGGATGCACAGCCAAATACTGGCTGGAAAGCATGGCCAAGATGCCGACCCAGGTTGAGGTGGCCAGTGAGTACCGCTACCGCGACTCGGTGCCCAACCCCAGGACGCTGGTCGTGACCATTACCCAGTCGGGCGAAACTGCCGACACACTGGCCGCTTTGCGCCACGCACAAAGTCTGGGCATGGCGCACACGCTGACCATCTGCAACGTCGCCACCAGCGCCATGGTGCGCGAATGCGAGCTGGCCTACATTACGCGCGCCGGAGTGGAGATCGGAGTCGCCTCAACCAAGGCATTCACGGCGCAATTGGCCGGCCTGTTCCTGCTCACGCTGGCCCTGGCCCAGGCCAAGGGGCGCTTGACTGAGGCAGATGAAGCGCGCCATCTGAAGGCCATGCGCCATCTACCAACGGCTCTACAGGCGGTGCTGGCGCTCGAGCCGCAGGTGATCGCCTGGGCAGATGATTTTGCCCAGATGGAAAACGCGCTCTTCCTGGGCCGTGGTCTGCATTACCCGATTGCGCTGGAAG
>CAYHDD010000684.1:0-2250 GCA_964355195.1 uncultured Rhodoferax sp.
TCCGGCTTGGGCCAGCAACTTGGCGGCGTGTTTCAGGTTGTCACGCAAGGCATTCGGGTGGGTGTCGTTGCGCGGTGCCTTGAAGGCCGGGCCAAAGACTCCTCGGGGCAACTGGGCACGGAAGGGCTCCAGCAGTTTCAACTCATCCGCTGAGGGTTCCCCTAGCGCCGCAAACGCCGTGTTGTTGAAGATGCTGTTGGCCCTGCTGAAAGTACCCAGGCGGTTGTAGGCCTCAAAGTCCCACGCGTTCATGATGGCCTCGCGCACGCGGATGTCCTGGAACTTGGGTCGGCGCAAATTGAAGTCGAACGCTTGCAGCATGCTGCCGGTCTCCACCTGCCAGGGCTTCTTGGTGATGCGCCCGTCGTCCCACTTGGCGCCCTTGTGGATGCGGGCGTAGGCGCGGGCGGCCAGCTCGCGGGTGATGTCAAACTCACCGGCTTTGAAGGCCTCGCGTTTGACGTCGTTGTCCTTGTACATGCGCCAGGCGATGCGGTCGAAGTTGAAATGCCCTCGGCGCACCGGCAGGTCGCGCGCCCAGTACTGCGGGTTGCGCTTGAGCTCGATGCGGCTGGGCATTTGCAACTCGGCAATGGTGTAGGGGCCGCTGGTGATGGGTGGCTCCTCCACGACTTCCGACAAGGGCTTGCCGCCGCCCCATTTGCGTGAAAAGATCGGCATGTGACCGACGGCATACAGCGAATCGAGTGAGCGATCTTTCAAGTCAAAGCGCACCGTGCGCTCGTCCACCACCACCACCGCTGAAACCCCGGCCAGCGAGGAGACGATGGCTGGCAACACCAGCTTGCCATTCAGGCGTTTGAAACTGTCTGCCACGTCCTCGGGCATCACCCGGTCACCGTTGTTGAAACGCGCCAAGGGGTGCAAGCGAAAGCTGATCGACGACAGATCGGGCGCTACCAGCATGGCTTCGGCCAGCAGGCCGTACATGGCCTGGGGCTCGTCCATCGAGAAGGTGCCCAAGTGCTCGAACATGAACATGTTCAAAGCGGCCGGTGCAACGCCCTTGATCGTGTGCGGGTTCAGTTTGTCGATACTGGTGCGCCGGTCCGGGTTACCCAGCCGCAGCAGACCGCCCTTGGGTGCGTCGGGATTCACGTAGTCAAAATGATGAAAGTCCCTGCCGTATTTGGGCGGCTGGTAGGCTGACAAGGCGTGCTCCCAGCTGCCGGTCGGAACCGGCGCGGCAAATCCCGCACTGCACACACACAGCAGCAGCACGCCGAACCAGTGGCATGCCGCCTGCACCAGACGCTCACTGGGCCAAAGAAGTGTGGATGAATAAGACATGTAAATGGATTTTGCGCAACAAGCAAGGGATGAAGAGCATGATTCAAACCGAATCCAGTCCACGCATTTCCTATCGTTTACCCTGCAATGAGGTCAGCGAGGTCTGTTTCGGATTGAGGCGCATTCTAGATGCACTGGCCTGGATGCTCAGGCGTTCTGGCCGTGATCCTGCTGGCCGCGCGCACGAACAGGCCAAAACGGTGCGGTAATCTCCATGAAGTTCATCGGGCGTGAGTATGGTATGTTCGCCGAAGGTGCCGACCGCCCCACCCAAATGAGCCTCCAAGGAGATGCCATGACACCTTTGCTCCAAAAAGTACAAATTCGCAGTGCTGCGACGCGGATGGCCGCCGCGCCCATCGCCAGTAGGCTGATTTGGGGCACAGCGCTGCTCGCCGCCTTGCTGAGCAGTTGTGCCAGCGTCGCCCCGCGCGCACCGCTCAAGCTCACCGTTCTGCACACCAACGACCACCACGGCCGCTTCTGGACCAATGCCGACGGCGAGTACGGCATGGCGGCGCGCAAGACCTTGATCGACCGCATCCGCGCCGAGGTGGCCGCCACCGGCGGTCAGACTCTGCTGCTGGACGGGGGTGACGTAAACACCGGTACGCCCGAGAGCGATCTGCAGGACGCCGAGCCCGATTTCAAAGGCATGAACCTGCTGGGCTATGACGCCAGCGCGGTGGGCAACCACGAGTTCGACAAGCCCCCGGCGGTGCTGGCCAAGCAGCGTGGCTGGGTGAATTACCCACTGCTCGCCGCCAACATCTACAAGGATGGTCAGCGCATGTTTCAGCCCTACGCGGTGTTTGACCGCGGCGGCTACAAGATTGCGGTGTTGGGCCTGACCACCGACGACACGCGCACGATGGCGATGCCCACCAATATTGCGGGGATCGAGTTCCGCAAGCCGGCCGATGAAGCGGCCCTACTGAT
>CAYHDD010000685.1:0-2248 GCA_964355195.1 uncultured Rhodoferax sp.
CGCTTCGTGTTGGGGACAGAGCTGAAGATCTGTCCCGCAAGCTTTACGAAAAGCTGGAGCCGCAGCCGCAGGTGGTCGTGGCGTTCGGGTTCTTGATGACAAACTGGGCGCCCTGCAGATCCTCTTTGTAGTCGATCTCGGCGCCCACCAGATACTGGTAGCTCATGGCGTCAATCAACAAGGACACACCATTTTTGGTCATCACCGTGTCGTCTTCGTTAGTGACTTCATCGAATGTAAAGCCGTACTGGAAGCCCGAGCACCCTCCGCCTTGCACAAAGACGCGCAGCTTCAAGTCAGGGTTACCTTCTTCGGCAATCAGATCAGCGACTTTCGCCGCTGCACTGTCAGTAAAAAGAATCGGGCTCGGCATCTCAATTTCGGTGGTTTCTACAACGGCACTCATGGCTACTCCGGGAATAATTTGACTGGACAGAATACTACAGCAAATCGCTCAACAATTCAGCTACCTGTTGTTTGCCGCCAATTTTAGTGTGGGCTTTTCCTCTTCCGCAAGGATTGGGCGCAGTTGCCCATCAATGATGGCCCCCTGGTGCATTTCGAGCGCGCAATAACGCACTTCGCCCTGAATGCGCGCCTTGGGCTGTAGTTCCAGCATCACGCGCGCATGCACCGGGCCCTTGACGGTCCCATTGACAATGATGTGATCGGCTGCGATCTCGCCGGTCACGGTGGCGCTCTCGGAAATCACCAGAATGCTCGGCAGATCAAGCTTGGCGCTGACGTTCCCGACCACAACGCCGTCGATGCGCAAACCATCGGAAAATTTCAGATTACCGTCAATGTGACTGCTTTCCGCGATCAGGCTTCGGATCGGGGGCTGCCTGTTTTTTCTAAACACGTCAGTACCTCAGTTCTTGATTGGAAAAGTAGTCAACTATAACTTGATCGACTGGTGGGCTTTGGTGGCCGAGCCTTCCATCACCCTCGCGCTGACACTCTTGACCACGGTCGCCGGCGGCAGTGCAATGACACCTTCGAGGCGACCATATTGCTTCAGCCGGACCGTCTGCGTAGCACCGGGCAATGCACTGTTCCAGGGTTTTCCGTCTTGCAGTCCGGCAAAGGTCAACTCCAAACGTCCACTGAACTCAGACGGATTCTTGCGCGGCTGGATCAACAGCACCTGCCACCTGAGCTCACTTCCGTTGCGAACTTCGGCCTGTAGCCCGCGAATCACAATACCGTCCCCGCCTGCGGAAGTCGGGATCAACTTCTCAAAAAAGCCAAGATCATCGCGCAGTTTCTGGCTATCTGCCTCCATCTGCCTTACCAGGCTCTCCAGCTTTTCGCGCGCGACCTTTTCTGAAGTCATCAAAGTTTCGGCAGTGTTGGCGATTGACTGCACCTTGTCGCGCTCAGCTTTCAAACTGACCAGTTCCGTCTTCAGGGCAATCATTTCCGTGCGCGCCTGGCGCAACTCATCCTTGGCATGGCCGTCGATGCCGGCAATGTCTTTGCCAAACTCGAAGGCCCACAAACCAATCGCAGCACAAAAACCGAAAACAAGTGCCAGCAGCGCCCAGCGAAAGGGCCATGGCAGCGCGCTGCGAACCGCCATGCGCGGCGCACTGACGGTCAGACGGCGAAGAAACAGGCGGAGTCGCATGGGAGGCCGAGTCTAGCAGCGCATCGTGCTGGGGACAGAACAAATTTGCTTGGCAAATCTTGGACGGTCCCGCAATGCTGTCAAAAAGGGCCGCCAGCATTCGCATGCTGGCGGCCCCATTTGAGCGGCCGTTGCCGACCCGAAACTGAACTGAATTAGCGCTTGCTGAATTGCTTGCGACGACGTGCGCCGTGGAAACCAACCTTCTTGCGCTCGACCTCGCGTGCATCGCGGGTCACAAAACCGGCTTTGCTGAGCTCGGGCTTGAGCGACGCGTCGTAGTCAATCAGGGCACGGGTAATGCCGTGACGTACGGCCCCAGCCTGACCCGACTCGCCACCACCCGCCACATTGACCATGATGTCAAAGGTCTGGGCATGGTTGGTCAGCATGAGGGGCTGCTTGCAAATCATGATCGAGGTTTGACGACCGAAAAACTTTTCGATGTCCTTGCCGTTCACCATGATCTGGCCGGAGCCCTTCTTCAGAAATACGCGGGCCACGCTCGATTTGCGACGGCCAGTGCCATTGTTCCATTCACCAATCATCTCATGGCTCCTTAAATTTCCAACACTTTGGGTTGCTGGGCAGTGTGCGGGTGCTCAGCACCACCGTACA
>CAYHDD010000686.1:0-2243 GCA_964355195.1 uncultured Rhodoferax sp.
TAATATCTTGCGCCACGTGGGCGATGTTACATTGAGGCTAAGCGCGAAAGCGTTTCCCGCTTTTCCTCCCTGAGCGGGGCCTTGATGTGTGACAGCAAACAGGCTTATCACCCCGGCCATCGAGCCGGGGTTTTTTTTGCTGGTGACAAGACACAAGGGTCCGGATGCATGGATGGCATTGTGGTCTTGTCGGGCTGCAAGCCGACCGCGTCAATGAGAGAAGCGTTCGGTGAACTTCACAAACCAATTCCATCCACCCAGGACGTGCTCTCGAAGGGAAAGGATAATTGGCAATTCGGACGCAGACTACAGAGATCGAGAAAATTTGTGTAGCCAGATGCGTAGCCAAATAGCTTTGTGATGTCTAACTGTATGACTTTATTGGTCATTTTCTGATAATGAAACTCGCCACCTGGAACGTCAACTCACTGAACGTACGCCTGCCCCAGGTCATCGATTGGTTACAGGCCAATCCGGTGGATGTGCTGGCCTTGCAGGAACTCAAGCTGACCAACGAAAAGTTTCCCTTTGCCGCGCTCCAGGAGGCCGGCTACCAGGCCCAGTGCTTTGGTCAAAAAACCTACAACGGGGTGGCGTTGCTGTCCCGCTCCGAAGCGACCGATGTGGTCCGCAACATTCCCGGCTTCAGTGACGATATGGCGCGCGTTATCAGCGCCGACGTGGCGGGCGTACGTGTCATCGGCGCCTATTTTCCGAACGGGCAGGAACCGGGCAGTGAGAAATTTGAGTACAAGATGTGCTGGCTCGGCGCCTTGCGCCAATGGCTGCGGGACGCGCTCGCCAAATACCCGAAACTGGTTCTGATGGGCGACTACAACATTACCTTTGATGACGCCGATGTATGGGACCCGGTCGGCCTGAAGGACAGCATCCACTGCACGGAAGAAGAACGCTACGAGTTGCGTGCCCTCATGGCGCTAGGCTTGCACGACGCCTTTCGCCTGTTCCCGCAAGCCGGCAAGAGCTTTTCGTGGTGGGACTACCGCGATTTCGGTTTCAGGCGCAATCACGGCCTGCGCATCGACCACATCCTGGTCAGCGACACGCTCAAGCCGATGGTGAAGGGTTGCCTGATCGACAAGACACCGCGCAAGAACGAGCGGCCCAGCGATCATGCGCCAGTGCTGGTGGAGCTTGAGATTTAGCTCAGGTCTGTCCCGCAAGCGAACATCCAACATCCCGTTTCGCGTTGGGGACAGAGCTGGCTCACGTCGTGTGGCTGCGGTCTGTCCCGCAAGCTTAGAGATTCAGTTCCTGAATCTTGCGGGTGATGGTGTTGCGGCCGATGCCGAGCTTTTGCGCCGCCTCTATGCGACGCCCGCGCGTGGCGGCCAGGGCAGCGACGATGACGCGTGCTTCGAAACGGCGCGTCAACTCGTCCCAGACGTTCTGACGTCCACTGGCCAGCAGAGCGAGCGCCTCGGCCTCAAGGTCGACCTCCCAGTCCTCCAGAGCTGCTTGCGGCAAGCGTTCCGGCGCCAGCGCAGCGGGTGAAATTGACTCCTGTGACTCCTCCGCTATCGCCGAATCCGGCGCCTTGTCTCCCGTCGGTGGGCACACCGGCGACACCGCCATGGCAGCGGTCACTTCGGATGGCAGGTCTTTCGGCTCGATCAGTTGTGCGGGCGTCATCACCGTCAACCAGTGACAAATATTTTCTACCTGGCGAACGTTGCCAGGAAACGGAAAACATCCCAGCGCGGCCAAGGCCGAATCAGAAATGCGCTTGGGCTCGACACCGAGCTGCGCCCCACTTTGTTGCAGAAAGTGACGAACCAGCACCGGAATATCTTCGCGCCGCTCGCGCAGCGCGGGCAGGCGCAAGCGGATCACATTCAGACGGTGAAACAAGTCCTCGCGGAAGGCGCCTTCGCTGACACGCTGCTCCAGGTTTTGATGCGTGGCAGCGATCACCCGCACATTGGTCTTCACGGCGCTATGTCCGCCGACCCGATAGAAATGACCGTCACTCAAGACGCGCAACAGGCGGGTTTGCAGGTCAAACGGCATGTCGCCGATCTCGTCAAGAAACAGGGTGCCGCCGTCGGCTTGCTCGAAACGACCCCGGCGCATGGTCTGGGCACCGGTGAAGGCGCCACGCTCGTGACCAAACAATTCGGACTCCAGCAGATCCTTGGGAATTGCCGCCGTGTTGATTGCCACAAAAGGACCGCTGGCACGCAGTGAGTGCTTGTGCAAGGCGCGCGCCACCAGTTCCTTGC
>CAYHDD010000687.1:0-2236 GCA_964355195.1 uncultured Rhodoferax sp.
GACGCCGCTGGAACTCACCCTGAAGCTGCCACCACCACCCTATGCGCGCCAGGGTGGCGAGGTGATTGCTGCTCAGCTGGCAAAGATCGGCATCATCGCCAAGATCGAGAACGTGGAGTGGGCCCAGTGGCTCGACGGCACCTATGCCAAGAAGAATTACGACCTGACCATCATCTCGCACGTCGAACCCTTCGACTTGGGCAATTTCGGCAAGCCAGGTTACTACTGGGGCTATGAGTCGGCCCAATTCAACGCCCTGTTCGACAAGATCCAGAATTCACCGCGTGCGGCGGATCGGGCCAAGCTGCTGGGCGACGCGCAGCGCCTGCTGGCCAATGACTGCGTACACGCCTTCCTGTACCAGCCGCAATGGATCTCGGTCGCCAACAAGAACCTCAAGGGTCTCTGGAAAGACATGCCGGTCTTTGTCAACGATATCGGAGCGTTGTCCTGGTCGTGAAGCTGCATGAACTCAGTGCCCATGAGTTGATTGAGGGCTACCGCCAGCACGAATTTTCTCCGCTGGCCGTGACCCAAGCTGTGCTCGAACACATCGGGCATTGGGAGCCGCAGCTGCATGCCAGCTACCTGTTGCGCCCTGAGCTCGCGCTTCATCAGGCACGCGCTTCCGAAGCACGTTGGCTGCGTGGTGAGCCGCTGGGCCCGGTTGACGGCGTGCCGGTCACGATCAAGGAGAACATCGCGACGCAGGGCGACCCAACGCCACTCGGAACGCGTGCAACCGATCTGACTCCGGCCAGCGCCAGCGCACCGCCTGCGGCGCGTTTGCAGGAGTCGGGCGCCGTGATCGTTTGCAAGACCACCATGCCCGATTACGGCATGCTCTCCAGCGGCCTGTCGAGCTTTCACGCGCTAGCGCGCAACCCCTGGGATCTGGGCAAAACGCCTGGCGGCTCCAGCGCAGGGGGCGGCGCGGCTGCTGCGGCCGGCTACGGCCCGCTGCACATTGGCACCGACATCGGTGGCTCCTTGCGCTTGCCGGCCGGTTGGTGCGGCATTTTCAGCCTCAAGCCGAGCCTCGGCCGGATTCCGATCGACCCGCCCTATACCGGCCGTGCTGCCGGCCCCATGACACGCAGCGTGGCCGACGCGGCCTTGATGATGCAGGTGTTGTCGCTGCCCGACGCGCGTGACAGCATGAGCTTGCCGTGGCAGGCGATTGCCTGGGACCAGTTCAATCAAGGTGTGGATAAATTGCGAGGCCTGCGCATTGGTTTGCTGTTAGAGGCCGGCTGCGGCCTGGCGGTTGCGCCCGAAGTGCGTCACGCCGTCGAGCAGGCAGCGCGAATCTTCGAAAACGCAGGCGCCATCGTCCAGCCCATGGCGCCCTTTCTGACCCGCGCCATGCTCGACGGGCTGGACCACGCCTGGCGCATGCGCTCGCACATCGATCTGGCAGCCCTGGCGCCCGAGCGCAAAGCCCTGGTGCTGCCCTTCATCCAGCAGTGGGCCGATAGCGCGGCGGGCATGAGCGGCGTGCAAACCTTCAACGCCTACAGCCAATTCCACACCACACGGCTGGCCACCGTACGCGCCTGCCAGCCCTTTGACTATGTGATTTCACCCACCTCACCGGTGCTGGCCTTTGCCGCTGAACTACCTTCGCCCACCGACGACCCGCTGCGCCCGCTGGAACACATTGCCTTTACCGTGCCGTACAACATGTCGGAGCAACCGGCAGCCTCGATCAACTGCGGCTACAGCGCCACGGGCTTGCCCATCGGGCTACAGATTGCCGGCCAGCGCTTTGATGATCTGGGTGTCTTGCAGGTGTCGCGTGCCTTTGAGCTCCTGCGTGCGCCGCAGCGGGCGTGGCCGCAGCGGCCGTCGACCTGAGTCGGCGCGCAGGCGTTGTCTTGCGGCACAGTGCCGAGCCACTAACGCCTGACGGGCAAACGCAGGCTCAGGCAAGTGCCCGCTTGGCTTGACTTCCAGCGTATTTCGCCGCCAATCGATTCAGCCCGGTGCCGCTGATTGGTCAACCCTCTGCCGGGCCCGCTCAACGCCGGCTCGACATCAAAACCCTGCCCGTTGTCGGCAATGCTTACCTCCACCCAATCAGCTGCGGCATGGGTACCAACATGAATTTCCGTCGCCTGCGTGTGATTGATGATATTGGTAAAGGCCTCCTGCAAAATGCGCAGAATATGCAGCGAATTTCGGGGGTCGAGCCACTCCAGCGCTGGGACATCTTCAATGTCCCAGCGAAGGGTGA
>CAYHDD010000688.1:0-2236 GCA_964355195.1 uncultured Rhodoferax sp.
TTGGTTAGAGCACACGCCATCGGCGTGATCAAAATGGAAGTGGTGCGCAACATGGGCCCTGAAGACAACTTTTTGCACAAGGTACGCAAGCTGGCCACTGACCGTGGCATTGTGCTGATCTTTGATGAATGCACATCCGGCTTTCGTGAAACGTTTGGTGGTTTGCACAAGAAGTATGGTGTCGAGCCGGACATGGCCATGTTTGGCAAAGCCCTAGGTAACGGCTACGGCATTACCGCCACCATTGGCAAACGCAAAATCATGGAAGCAGCCCAAACCACTTTCATCAGCAGCACCTTCTGGACCGAGCGTATTGGCCCGACTGCTGCACTCAAGACTTTGGAAGTGATGGAGCGAGTCAAATCGTGGGAGACCATTACCCAAATCGGTTTAGGCATACGCCAAGGTTGGCAGCAGCTTGCGGACAAGCATGGCCTTAAGATCAATCATTGGGGCTTGGCTGCACTGACCGGTTTTACCTTTGAAAGTGCCAATGCTCTTGCTTACAAAACCCTCATCACGCAAGAGATGCTGGGCAAAGGCTATCTGGCTGGCAACAGTGTTTATGTTTGCACTGAACATGCACCCGAAGTTGTGGCTGGTTTCTTTGAAGCGCTTAACCCGACATTCGGCCTGATTAAAGAATGCGAAGAGGGCCGCGATGTGATGAGTTTGCTCAACGGGCCGGTATGTCATGGCGGTTTCAAGCGTCTGAACTGAACAGTCAATGCAAATCGTCTTTCGCACCGATGCATCCCTGCATATAGGCAGCGGCCATGTCATGCGCTGCCTGACTCTGGCAGATGCGTTGAAAGCGCAAGGTGCGCAATGCCACTTCATATGCCGAGCGCACCTTCGCCACCTGATGGAAGTCATCCGCCAACGTGGTTATATGGCAAATAGCCTTGCAGCTCCAGTGCAGCAAGCGCAAGAAGCTATCAAAGAGATTGCAACCGAAGTGCAAGAATCGCAGCAAAACATGCAGAACGAGCCCGTCCACGCCGCTTGGCTGGGCAGCACCTGGCAAACCGACGCACAAGAAACTACCGCTGTACTGGCCAGTCTACAACCTGACTGGTTGGTGGTGGACCATTACGCCCTTGACCGGTGCTGGGAAGATGCGCTAGCCGCCCATTGCCGCCAACTGCTGGTCATTGACGACCTGGCAGACCGGCCCCACCGCTGCAACCTGCTGCTTGATCAAAACCTGGGCCGCCAGTCGCAAGACTATGCGGCTCTGGTGCCCACACACTGCCAAGTGCTCGTCGGTCCGCACTACGCCTTGTTACGCCCTGAGTTTGCCGCACTGCGCCACTACAGCTTGCAGCGCCGCCAAGCCCAGCCCGCCTTGCGCCAGTTGCTGATCACCATGGGGGGGGTCGATCAACCCAACGCCACCGGTCAAGTGCTGCAAGCCCTCAAAACCTGTGCTTTACCGCAGGACTGCTGCATCACCGTGGTCATGGGCCTGACGGCGCCCTGGTCGCAAAACGTGCAGGAATTAGCGGCACAGATGCCCTGGCCCACCGAAGTGGCGGTCAACGTTAACGACATGGCCCAGCGCATGGCCGACAGTGATCTGGCCATTGGTGCGGCAGGCAGTACGTCGTGGGAACGGTGTTGTTTGGGTTTGCCTACCTTGATGGTGGTTCTTGCCGAAAATCAGCAGCCTGGCGCGCAAGCCTTAGACGCTGCTCACGCGGTCCGATTGCTTGGGGCCGTGAGTGATATTGCAACTCAGCTGCCGTTGGCTGTTCGTGAATTGAGTGATTCTGAGTGCCGGATACGCATGAGCCGTGCTACGAGTGCAATCACTAATGGGCAGGGCGTTGACAAAATCCTCAAGACCATGGGAGCGGTCAATGCCTGAATCAGGTAAAGTGCATACGCTGATCCGGCCCATGACTCATGCCGATCTGGAACGGGTGCTGGCTTGGCGCAACCATCCAGACGTTCGCAGCCACATGTACACCCAGCATCAAATCTCGCTGGCTGAACATCAACGCTGGTTTGAACGCACGTTGCTTGACCCGAAAAAACACCTATTGATTTTTGAAACGAATCATCAGCCTCTGGGGTACGTAAACATCAGTGAAACGGGAAAAGGAGGCGTTTCCGACTGGGGTTTTTATGCAGCACCTGATGCACCCAAAGGTAGCGGTCAACAGCTAGGCCGCGCAGCACTGAACTACGCCTTCACCCAACTCAAACTCCACAAGGTCTGTGGTCAGGCATT
>CAYHDD010000689.1:0-2226 GCA_964355195.1 uncultured Rhodoferax sp.
CCCTGCGCCAAACAGCTTGATGGCAGCCGGGTTGACGTAGAGGATCTCTTCTCCTCGATGAACGGCAAACGCTTGTGGCGTCCATTCGATCAGAGTGCGGTAACGCTCCTCACTTTCGCGCAGCGCGGTCTCGGCCCGCTTGCGCTCGGTGATGTCATGCATGGACACCTGCGTCGCCGCCCTGCCGCCAAAATCAATCTTCCTGGCCTGGACTTCCACATCAATCGGTGTTCCATCGAGCTTGAGGAACTTTTCTTCAAGCAGCGGCAGGGTAGCGCCTTGCTCGGCACCAGCCATGATCCGCTCGCGCACGATGTCTCTGGAGTCAGGGTGAATCAGATCAAGGATGGCCTTTCCCAGCAGTTCTTTCTCAGACTCCACGCCGAACATCCTGACAGCCGCAGGGTTGACGTAGAGAAGCTTGATGCCGTCATGAACGGCGAGTGGCTCGGGTGACCACTCGACCAGCGTACGGTAGCGCTGCTCACTTGAGCGCAACTGCACTTCCAGGCGCACTTTGCTGGTCCATGCCTCCTCAAGCTCGCTGATGTAGCGTTGGACATTCTGATGGGCCTTCGCTTTGCTGAGATCGAGCAGCTCCGCCGCGCGCTTTGCCCTCTCTTCGGCTTGGTAGGCAAGTTCGACGTTGGCATCGAGCAGTTCCTGCTCCACTCGCTTGTGCTCGGTGATGTTGCTCAGCACCACACGCAAGTGCCGCGCACCCGCTTCGTCGCTGACCGCAATGGCTTGCAGATGCACCCAAGCCTGTGCGTCGTCCCGCTTCACCAGCCTTAGTTCGCAGTACTGCGGTTCAGGGTTCGCCAGGCTCCGCTGGCGCAAAAGAAAGAAGAGGTCCTGATCGTCGGCGAAGATGAAACTGGCGAGCGCTCGTCCGGGCAACTTGTCCCTTGCGACACCGAGCATTGCGGCCGTGCCCAGGTTGGCGTTCAGGATCAGCCCGACCTCGCTGAGGGTGCAATAGCCTAAAGGAGCCAACTCGTGGAAGTCTGGATAGCGTGCTCGCGAGCTATCGAGTTCAGCCTGCGTTCGGCGCAGTTCCTCGTTTTGCCTCTCCAGTTCAATCTGATGAACCTGCAGCTCATGCAGCACTCTTTGCGCCGCCTCGGGTGACAGCGCAGCGAATTGTTCAGGTGACGGGCCGGCACGCTGGTACAGCGGCTGCACGAGGTTTGTCACGGAGTCGCCATCGCTTGCACGCGGCTTGTTCTCAATTTCCACTGCCATCCCCTATATTGTTCAGAGAGCCTTCTTCTTGCCTGTAGGCGCAACTGTCCGGCACCGGGCCATGATTTCGGCGACAAGCGTTGTTCCAGATCCTGGTCATCGCGCCGGGTCCATTTCAGGAACAGCAGCCCAGGCGGAATCCGGCCGCCAGGTCTTGACCCACTGTGGTAACTCGGCGGGCGCCATCGGGTGCGCAATGCCGTAGCCCTGCGCCAGCTCACAACCCAGTCGCAGCAGCAGCACGCCATGCGCCACGGTTTCAACCCCCTCGGCGACGACCTCGATGCTCAGCGCTCCGGCCAGGCCAATGATACTTGTCAGAATGGTCAGGTCATCAGCACTGTCGAGCACGTTGCACACAAAGCTCTGGTCAATCTTGAGTTGTGAGACACGCAGCCGCTGCAGGCAGGTCAGTGACGAATAACCGGTGCCAAAGTCGTCCAGCGCGAACTTGACGCCCAGCTGCCGGCAGTCTTCAATCACCTTGGAAACGTGGACCAGATCGCCGATGGCGCTGGTTTCCTGCAATTCAAGCTCAAGGCAGCCGGGCTGGAGCCGCGGGTGCGCGGCCAGCAGGTCGCGCAGGCGGGCAACAAAGTTGGCCTGATGCAAATGACGCGCGCCGATGTTGACGCTGACCACCATGCTGAGCCCGTCCTGCAGCCATCGCTCGCTCTGCGCCAGGGCGCTCTCGATCACCCAGCGCCCCAGGTCGATGGCCAGCGGATGGTCTTCGATCATCGGCAGAAACTGCGCTGGCGTCAGCAGGCCGCGCTGCGGGTGCCGCCAGCGGATCAGGGCCTCGACGCCAGTCACCTTTCCGGTTCTCAGGTTTGCCTTGGGCTGGTAGGCCAGCATAAATTCATCCCCGGCCAGGGCGCGCTCGATACTCTGCATGCTTTCGTGGCGGGCACGCACGCTGCGGTCCTGCTCGGCGTCGAACACGTGGTAGCGGTTCTTGCCGGCCTGCTTGGCCTGGTA
>CAYHDD010000690.1:0-2218 GCA_964355195.1 uncultured Rhodoferax sp.
GGCACCGAAGCCGGCGCAGGAACCCCTACCGTGCCCTTGCCCGCCCCAGCGCTGCGCAGCCAGGCGACGTACTCGTTCATGCTCTTGGCGGGGGTGCCGCCGGACACCGCCAGCGCGTTGACAAAAGTGGCGAAACCGGCGACCGCGACAAAATCCTGCGTCGGGTCAAAGCCGGGGTTCTTCACCACCAGCGGCAGGATCGAAATGGTGTGGTCGTGGGTCAAAAAATAGGTAGTGCCATCAGGCGCTGCCGCCTTCAGTGCCTGCGCAGCGATCTGGCCTCCGGCACCGGCCTTGTTTTCAACGATCACGCTGGTGCCCAACTGATCCTTCAATTTTTCGGCCAGCACACGGGCGATGGCGTCCGTGCCACCACCGGGCGGAAAGCCGACCAGCAACTTGATGGTGCTGGTCTGCGCTTGCGCCAGACCACCCAGCACCAAGGCGCCCAGCACCAATGTATGGCGCAGCAAACCGGCCACGCGGGGCAAAGAGGACTTGATCATTCGAAACTCCATTGAAAAAAGGTGGGTTCAACTATCAAAAAGTGCCTGCGAAGGCACCGCCGTCGGCCAGCACATTCTGGCCGTTGATATAGCCCGCATGCTGGCTGCACAAGAAAGCGCAGATGGCGCCGAATTCTTCCACATTTCCAAAGCGCTGTGCAGGAATCGTCTTGCGTCGCGCCGACATCACGGTCTCCAGCGTTTGACCGCTCTTTTGCGCCGCGCCCTGCATGGTGGCCTTGAGCCGATCTGTATCAAAGGGACCGGGCAGAAGATTGTTGAGGGTGACACCCTGAGCGGCAAGTTTGCTGCGCGCTACACCGGCCACAAAACCGGTCAGCCCGCTGCGCGCGCCATTGGACAGACCCAGGATGTCAATCGGAGCCTTGACGGCACTCGACGTGATATTCACGATGCGCCCATAGCCGCGCGCCGCCATGCCATCTACGGTGGCCTTGATGAGTTCAATCGGGGTCAGCATGTTGGCGTCCAGCGCCTTGATCCAGGCGCTGCGGTCCCAGTCCCGAAAGTCCCCCGGCGGCGGCCCTCCAGCGTTGGTGATGACGATGTCGAAGTCGGCGCGCAGCGCGAACACAGCGGCGCGCCCGTCGAGCGTCGTGATGTCCGCCGCCACGCTCAGCACACTGGCACCTGCCGTGGCCTGCGTGCCGAGTGTTAGCACCGATGCCTGCAAGAGCTCGGCTCCGCGCGCCACCACCAGCACATTCACCCCTTCGCGCACGAGTGCCTGCGCACAACCAAAGCCCAAACCCTTGCTGGCGCCACATACCAGGGCCCATTTACCGGCAATGCCGAGATCCATAGTCAACGCTCCAAAAAATGCAAAAGAATGTCCGCCATGATAGTTTCAAATGGCCGTTGCAAATTCACATAAATCGATCAACGCGCCCCTCACTTGCCCGGACGCGTAAACACAAAGATGCCAGCAATCACCAACACGGTACCGCCCGCCACCCACACCGTAAAGGGTTCGCCCAAAATCAGCACCCCCAGCAGAATGGTTGACAGCGGCCCGATCATGCCGACCTGCGACACCATGACGGCACCGACACGCTCGATCGCCATCATCACCAGCAGCACCGGCAGCGCCGTACACAGCGTGGCATTGAGCACCGACAGCCAGATCACCGGTGGCGCCACCATGGCCGCGCTCCACGGGCGCAGCAACACGAACTGGGCGATGCACAGCAGGCAGGCCACGCTGGTCGCCAGCCCGACCAGACGCAGGGAACCCAGGCGCTGCACCAATTCGCCACTGAAGATCAGATAGACCGCGTAACTGAAGGCGCTCAAAAAAACCAGCAACGCGCCCAACGCCACGTCAGTACCTTCAAGCTTCACCTCGTTGCCAAAGACCAGAAGAATGCCGATGTAACTGATCAGCATGCCCAGCGCCTGCGAACGCCTGATGCGCCTGCGGTACAACAGCCAGCCGAGCAACATGACCAGCGTCGGATTGAGGTACAGGATGAGCCGCTCCAGTGAGGCGCTGATGAAAGACAACCCGGCAAAGTCCAGGTAACTCGCCAGGTAATAGCCGCTGAAGCCCAGACCACCCACACCGAGCCAGTCGCGCCATGTCAGCGGCGCCTTGCCCCGGCTGGCCCACCAGGCCATCAGCGCAAAGATCGGAAACGCAAACAGCATGCGGTACATGATCAGCGTCACCGCGTCCACGCCATGGCGGTAGG
>CAYHDD010000691.1:0-2210 GCA_964355195.1 uncultured Rhodoferax sp.
CCTACACGACGCTCTTCCGATCTTTGGCGTGGACTACGGCGGTAAGGTGGCGTTTGACCTGCGCGGCTCACAAGTTGTCGTGACCCGAGCCGAGGCCCCGAGCCATGAGGATCCGGCGATTGGCAGTTTTTTGGAATTGCTCGAGGCAGACATTCGAAATGGTCGTCAACTGTCGAGCCTGCCCGATGATCTTGTGCAGGCCATGTTGGCAAAGCAACCCCAATCGATAGACTTCACCGCAGACATTGAGGGCGAAGTTGCGCTGTGATCCAGCGTAACGGATGGAACCTGCTCTTCCACGAATGCTTGGTAGAGCAGCTGCGAAAGCTGCATGCCGCTGCTGAGCGGGCACAAAAGCAAGATCCGCAGGATTTCGAGTCCAACGCCAACGTCAAGCTGTTTGCTGCGCTGTCGAAATTAATTTTTGAGACGGTGCCCGGCGATCCGAACCGCGAAGAATATCGGCAGGGCAATACCATGGGGGCCGCGTTTCGGCACTGGCGGCGCGCAAAGATAGGTCGGCGATTCCGCTTGTTTTTTCGGTTTGACTCGAAAACCCGGCTCATCATTTTTGCGTGGGTCAATGATGAAAACACCTTGCGTGCTTCCGGCAGTAAAAGCGATCCCTATGCCGTCTTTCAACGCATGCTGGAACGCGGGTGCCCACCAAATGGCTGGGAGACGCTCTTGTCGGCGAGCCTTTCTGACTGGAAGTAGAGAGACGCGCGTAGTCCAGGTTCCCGGCCGCGAGTATGAACGGGAAATCGGATCGCGCTGGCAACTTGTGCTCAAACTGGTCGCCCGAAGGCCGCGATCATTTCCCGCTGCATGTCCCAATCCAGAGGCGGCGCGGCGCGCAAAAACAGATGCCTCGACACCGTTCGCGGCAAGGTTCCATGTAGTGCCGCATCGGCAATATCCGGTGCCAACGAAGCGAGGCGCAAGGTCTCGTTGACTGTGATCTTGCTAAGTCCTTCCTGCGCGGCAATCTCCATAGTGTCAGCCACCATACCGGTATCCAGCAGGTGCTGCCAGTAATAACATCGGCCCAGCGTCCTAAGGAAGGAGGTGTCCTGTTTTGGCGTGATCACCGGCACCAAGGCATTGACCGACACCGGATTGGCAACGCCCTCCGGCCCGACCACCACTGTCTTGAGGCCTCGCTTCCTGAACCGCAGTGGCACGAACGTAGTTATTTTCACACCGCCGTTCTGCAGTGGGTGCCGACGCTCGTGCGGCTGCCCAGTCGGAATAAGTTTCTTGCTCGTTTGATTCATGCCGCTCCCTCCATTTCCAGCATCTCGCCACCGATTGTGTTGGGCGTGAGTTCACCGGCCAACTCTTTCCATCCTGACTCGCGCCAAACGATATCGATGCCGTCCGACAGCAACTGGACGCGCTCGATCAGCAGGTTCGCCAGACGCACCTGCTCGGCGGGGAACAGCTGCTTCCAGACATCCCCCAAGCGGCACATGGCCAATACCACCGTTGGCTCCTCGATCTCGGGGTAGAGTAGGCGAACCCGGTTCCAGACACCCTGAACTGACTCGGGTGATTGCAAAGCACCGATCAACAGATTCACCACCACATCTTCGATCTGATCTGCGGGAATCATGCCGGTCGCGCTTGTCCCGTGGCCAAAGCGGATATCTGCTTTCGGGATGTAGTAGCGATATTTCTTGCCCGATGGTTTTTTCGTGAACGTGATGTGATATTTCTCACCGCTCGATCCGTAAAGCAGCCCTCGCAGCAAGGCATCGGTCTTGCACCTCGTTCGGGTCTTGCCCATTCGTTCATGGGCATCCTCGGCCAGGATTGCCTGCACGAGATCCCATAGTTTCCGCGTGATGATCGGCTCCTGCTGGCCGGCATGTACTGTTCCCTTATGCCTGATCTCGCCAACGTAAATGGGGTTGCGCAGGGCCTTCGAGACATATGCCTTATCCATCGGTGTGCCAAGCCGGAGATTACCGTCGCGAGTTTTCCAGCCCTTGGTCATTACCCCGTCCAGGGCAAGTTCGCGGCAGACTTCGGTGATCGACCTCAGGTCAGCGAATCGTTGGAACATGCGCTCCACGGTAAGCGCCTCGTCAGCATTGATGATCAACTGACGTTCTTTCACGTCATAGCCCAGCGGCGGATACCCTCCCATCCAGATGCCTTTGCGTTTACTGGCAGCAATCTTGTCGCGGATGCGCTCACCGGTCACT
>CAYHDD010000692.1:0-2206 GCA_964355195.1 uncultured Rhodoferax sp.
CTGCGGCACGAAGCCATGATCGCCGAAGTGCATCAGCGCAGCCGGCGGCACGCGCGCTGACCGGCAAGTCCGGCCCGAGTCAGCTTCATTTTCAGAACCACGCGGCCTTGTCCACAAGGTTGTGCAAAGACTCGCCGGCGGCGAAGCGGCGGGCATTGTCCAGCAGAACCTGAAAGCGGCGCTCCTGGACATTCGGCGCGTCGCGCACCGCGATGTGCGGCGTCAGCATCACGTTGGGCAGGGCCCACAGGCGATGGTTCGCGGGCAGCGGCTCCACCTCGTAGACATCCAGGCCGCAGCCGGCGATGACACCCTTCTCGATGGCATCTGCCAGGTCGTCCAGGCGGGTGGTCTTGCCGCGGCCAATGTTGATGAAATGGGCGGTGCGCTTCATCCGCGCAAAGCGCTGTGCGTTCCACATGCCCTCGGTCTGCGGCGTGTGCGGTGTGGTGACGATGACGAAGTCGGCCTTGGGCGAATGGCACTTACTTTAGGCGCGTGGCGGTAGAAGTTGCGACATAAGTTACTCAGAAATCGGTTAGTTGCACAACATTCATTGCTCGTAGAGCAAGTACTGGAGCGGATCTTCGGGCAATTACTATCGTCTTACTTGCCGACTACTGGGTAAGTGATGGACAAGAGGGGGGCCGGCCCAAGGATTGATAGGATGGTTGTTACCAAGCAGCCAAACCATCGCCCCGAAAGGCCGACCATCATGGATCGTAATGCAAGAAGTGTGCAGCAGCAACAGCAATCGAAGATCAAGCGTCGAGCCACTGCGTGCTCGAAGGCGACCCAGGCGGTGGAGTACTTCAACGTGCTGACGAGTCCGGAAATGCTGGAGACGACAGAAAGACTGATGCCCGAGCACCGGGAGCGGCTGTATCCGCCGACGGTGGCACTGTCGATGTTCATGCGGCAGGCGCTCGATGCCGATCACTCGTGCCAGAAGGCGGTGAACGGCTGGGTGGCACAGCGGGTGGCCGATGGATTGAAGCCGATGAGCGTGCGCACAGGAGGCTACTGCAAAGCACGGCAACGGCTGCCACTGGAGATGCTCAGCGGGCTCACTCACGAGACTGGCCGCCAGCTTCATGCGCTGGCCGACCCAAACTGGCGCTGGCGCGGACGCCCGGTCAAGCTGACCGATGGCACCGGGATCTCGATGCCTGACACCGAAGAGAACCAAGAGCGCTATCCGCAGCCGAGTACACAGGCAGGGGGCGTCGGCTTCCCGCTGGCACGCGTGGTGGCGGTGATTTGTCTGGCGACCGGTGGCGTGATTGATGCGGCCATCGGGCCGCATAGCGGCAAGGGCAACAGCGAACTCGGATTGTTGCGCAAGCTCGAGCCAGCCTTCAAGCGCGGCGACGTGATGCTCGCTGACGCGCTTTACTGCAGCTATTTCCTGATCGCTGCGATGAGTACCGCCGGGGTGGACGTGCTGTTCGAGCAGAACGGGGCGCGCAGCACTGACTTTCGGCGCGGCCAGTCTCTGGGTCGGCGTGACCATCTGGTTCACTGGCGCAAGCCAGTCCGGCCAGACTGGATGACGCCGGCGCAGTACGCCGGGTTTCCAGACCAATTGACGGTGCGTGAAGTCAAAACCGGGCATCAGGTTCTGGTGACCACGATGCTCAACCCTCGCGCGGTCAGCAAGGATGACCTGTCTGATCTCTATGCACGCCGCTGGAATGTCGAACTGGACTTGCGTAACCTCAAGACCACGATGGGCATGGAGGTGCTCCACTGCCAGACGCCGCAGATGAACGAGAAAGAATTGTGGGCTTATCTGCTAGCCTATAACGTGATCCGGTTGCTGATGGCGCAGGCGGCCTGCAATGCAGGCGTCGAACCGCGCAGCTTGAGCTTCAAGCACACCGTGCAATTGTGGATCGCCTGGAACGACCGGGGCTTGCGTGCCGCCGCCGATACCGGTTGCCTGTTCACACTGATCGCTCAATCGAGAGCGGGACACCGTCCCGGACGCATTGAACCGCGTATGCGCAAACGACGGCCCAAACCGTATCCGTGGCTCAAAATTCCGCGCGCCGACGCTCGGCTCCGCATTCAGCTTCACGGTCATCAATGATGATGGCTAAAGTAAGTGCCATTCGGCTTAGCCCGACTTACTCAGTAGCCGGTAAATAAGACGACTGCAAGTGGCATCGCCGTCACGAGGACCCCGACGAGCATGTCCGCGATG
>CAYHDD010000693.1:0-2204 GCA_964355195.1 uncultured Rhodoferax sp.
GCCTGGCAAAGCCAGGTCGACGGCGCAGGCCTGCGTATTGGGCTCGGCGCCAAAAGCGGTCGGAGCACGGCTGAAGATTTTCGATTGCGTAGAGAGTTGGGCGTGCGTCTCGAAACCAATCACCACCTCGTAGCCCTGCACCAACGCCGACTTGGACTGACTCATCTTCAAGACCCCTGTGGTTTGGCAAGGTGCCAATCACTCACCTGTTGAAAGCGATGCGCTGCATTGAGCAACTTGGCCTCCTGTAGATAGTTGCCTATCAACTGCATGCCGACCGGCATCTGCGCAGCACCAAAGCCAACCGGCACACTCATGGCGGGCAAGCCGGCCAGTGAGGCTGGCAGCGTGAAGATGTCGGCCAGGTAGGCTGCTACCGGGTCGCCGCTCTTGTCGCCCTGCTTCCAGGCCACACTGGGGGCCACTGGACCGGCAATCACATCGCACTGCCGAAAAGCCTTTTGAAAGTCATCGGCAATCATGCGCCTGATCTTTTGCGCCTGCAGGTAATAGGCGTCGTAATACCCGTGCGACAAGACGTAGGTGCCAATCATGATGCGGCGCTTCACCTCGTCGCCAAAGCCCTCGGCACGGGTCTTCTTGTACATATCAACCAGATCACCATAGCGCTCGGCACGGTGGCCAAACTTGACGCCGTCAAAGCGGCTCAGGTTGCTCGATGCCTCGGCCGGTGCAATGATGTAGTAGACGGGAATGGACAACTCCGTACGGGGCAGCGAAATAGGCACCAAGCGAGCGCCCAGCTGCTCGTATTCCCTGAGGGCAGCGTCGACTGCGGCACGGACGTCATCCGCCAGGCCAGCACCAAAGAACTCGGTCGGCACGCCAATGCGCAGACCTTCCAGCGAATCGTCCAGAGATCGGCTGAAATTCTCTGCCGGCAAATCAAGCGAGGTCGAGTCGCGGTCCGGGTCCGCTCCACACATCGCCGACAGCAACAAAGCGCAGTCCTGCGCGCTGCGCGCCAGCGGTCCGGCCTGATCGAGGCTTGAGGCAAAGGCCACCATGCCATAGCGCGAGGCACGACCGTAGGTGGGTTTGATGCCAGTCACCCCACAAAATGAAGCCGGCTGCCGGATCGAGCCACCGGTATCGGTCCCCGTGGCTGCCGGTACCAGTCGGGCCGCCACGGCAGCCGCGCTGCCGCCCGACGAGCCACCCGGCACGCGTGTCGTGTCCCACGGATTGCGGGTCGCACCGAAGGCCGAGTTTTCATTGGACGAACCCATCGCAAACTCATCGCAGTTGAGCTTGCCCAGCGTGACGGCGCCTTGCTCGGCGAGTCTGAGCACCACCGTGGCATCGAAGGGTGAACGGTAGCCGGCCAGCATTTTGGAGCCGGCCGTGGAAACAAAATTCTTGGTGACAAAGATATCTTTGTGCGCCAGCGGTACCCCCAATAGCGGTGCCGCCGCATCGCCAGCCGTCAATGCCGCGTCGGCGCGGCGCGCCTGGACCAGCGTTTCTTCTTCGTTGAGGTCAAGAAAGGCGCCCAACGAGGCCTTGGCGCGCACGCGCGCCAGAAAGTGCTGGGCCGTCTCCACCGCCGAAACCTTGCGCTGGCGCAACTGCGCGGCCAGCTCGGCCACGCTCAGGTCATGTAGTTCAGAGCTGTTCGATGCCATGGCTCACTCGATCACCTTGGGAACCAGGAAGAGGCCGTCTTCAAGCGCTGGGGCATTGCGCTGATTGGCTTGGCGATCGTTGACTTCAGTCACTTCGTCCGCGCGCAGGCGAAGGCTGAGGTCGACCAGGGTAGCGACCGGATGCGCCAGCGGTTCCAGACCGGCGGTGTCAACCGCACGCATCTTTTCAACCAGATCGAAGAATCCGTTGATTTGTGTCAGCATGCGCTCACTTTCGATGGAATCAAGTTCCAATCGTGCCAGATTGGCAATGCGCGCGATATCCGCAGAAGTCAGTGACATAGGGACTATTGAGTATGAGAGCAGATGTAAAGCGCCCCGTGTGGGGCTTCGCCAGGCAAAGTTTTCACAGGGGATAGGGTATTATCCCGCCTTTGGCCTGATGTCTGCGGCGACGTGGTTTTTTGCTGAATATTTGGGCTATTTATTCAGTTGTTCATGGTGATGCCGGGCCGAAGCGCCTGCCATGCCCGAGAGGATTCTTAATGTTTGGAGCTTTTCGTCAGTACTTCTCCACTGACCTGGCCATTGACCTTG
>CAYHDD010000694.1:0-2199 GCA_964355195.1 uncultured Rhodoferax sp.
TACCAGTCGTAGCGCACCGTTCCCGTTCCGGTGTAGGTCCGTGAACCGTTGGAGAATTCTCCGTCGAATCTGGCACCGATTGAAACCCGGTTGGAGAGGCGAAGTTCTGCGCCCGCTGAGAGCAGGATCAAATTCGCCGCAGACGCGCCGCCGCCCACATTGAACCTACCCCCCAGCATTGTCTGCAAGCCGGCTGCAATGTCAGGGTTGTTCGATCGGTCATGAGCCCATGCCAGGCGCGTGCGCACCGCGAGCCCATTGCCACCGCTAAGTGGATACAGCATGTCGATCTTTGCGCCAAGCTCACTGCGCACTGTGGTGTCCGAACGGGCGTCGTAGTCGAGCGCAAGGTGCGCCGAACCGGCGCCTGCTTTTTCGCTGTACGCAGGCGTTCTGAAGTTCTGCATCTGCAACGCCGCGTAGGGGGTGATACCAACAGCCGGTGTCACAAAATGGTAGCCCGCTTCCAAACGCGCGCCCAAACTGCTTGCCTGAAAATCCGCCGCGTAGCTGGCGTTGATCAGTTGCAGCGCGCGAGTGCTCGTCATGTGATGCGAAGAATAGGACAGCGCTGCGGAGAGATAGGTCGCGTCAAATTGCTTTGATCCGTAGGCACCCATCTGAAACGCGTCGCTGCGCCCGCTCAATCCGTTCGTCAGGCTAAAGCTGGTTCCCCCATTGCCGAGCGCAAGGCCCACCATGGTGTCGGCCGAAGTGCGATAGTCAAATCCGCTGGCCAGGCCATAGGTTCGCCCAGAGAAGTCCGCGCCAGCGCTCGATGGATCGGCATCCGTGCGGTTGGAGTCGCCATAGGCTTGCGCCCAGATACTGGTGCCCTGGTCCTTCGCCATGGGGTTTGCAGAAGCCAGTGCCTTGGTTGGCATTTGTTTGCCAACTGCACCAAAATCGCGTGTCAGGCCCAGCGCCGCGCCCTGATTACCCTCTGTGCCTGCGCTGAATGGATTTCTCAGCAGCGACATAAATGAGCTTGTGAGCTGAGCGCCGACCTTCGACATCGACGAGGCCCCAGCGCCGCTGACATTCCAGTAAGCTTGATTGAGTTGCTCCACGCTCGGGATCTGGACCAAGACGGCCGTCAGTTCTTCGAGGTTCGCCAAGCCACTGCTCTGTGCGGAGGCGATTAGTTTGCCGATCTTCATACCATCGGCGGCAAGACCGCCCGGACTGAAGTTCGCGGTCACCGAGAGACCCAGAGCACCACCCTGAGTGGAGAGCGAATAGTTCATGATGGCGGTCTGGGGGATCGACAGCGAAAGACCCGACACATCCAGCCCAGCGCCAGCACTGAAGACCTTTGCCAGGATCGTGCCCGGAACAATCTTGCCGCTGTTGACGATGGTCGGTCGCAGGGTGCCACTGAGCTTGGCCGATCCACTGGCGCTGAAGGAGTCGATGCTGCCCTTGCTCGCATCGAAGCGAACGGCCAGAGAGCCTGACGCTGATTGCTGGAATGAGCCGTTGATGTGGGTCGTTCCTGCCGAGGCAGCACCGCTCTTCATCACGCCGTCGTTCTGTAGTACACCGGTGCCACCCAGGTCGAGTGACGACCCGGTGAGCATGGTTCCGGTGCTCTGGTTGTGCGCCAGGTTGTTGCCACCCAGTGCCAGTTGGAGGTTCCCCTGAAGCGTTCCGCTGTTGCGCACCGTTGTATCGCCCGAAAGACTCTGAACCGCCATGCCGACTGCACCGTCGACGGTCGATACGCTGCCGCTGTTGTTGAGCTCGTTGATAGGGCCATCGAACGCCACGGCGCTGCCCCCTGAACCACCGGTCACGGCGGCGCCAGCGGCGATATTGACGATCGGGTCGGTCGAGGACATTGTCTTGATAGCTACCGCACCTTGACCCGTGGCCGAGATGTTCGCACCTGAGGCGACGTTGACCGTGACCAGGCCGCTCTTGCCGCTGGTGCCGCCTTGCATCGTCATGGTGCTGCCGTTCATCACCAAGCCGCCACCTCCGCGCACCGACTGCGCAATGACGCCAGAGGCACCCGCACCGGTAGTCGTGATCGGTGCATTCACGTTGACTGTTACAGCGCTGGCATCCCCGGTCCCGGCTTTGAAGGTGGGGGTCACCGCTTCTCCGGCAGAGAGCACGGTGCCACCGCCGCCGCCCACTGATTGCGCCAGAATGCCCACTGCATTGACGCCCGAGGTCTTGATGGCTCCGTTGCTG
>CAYHDD010000695.1:0-2192 GCA_964355195.1 uncultured Rhodoferax sp.
TGTCTCCGCTCAGGTGCCGGTTTCACGATGTTATTGGTACCTGGAAGCAACAAAGGGACGCATGAAGGCAGACGACACCAGGCTCTTTTAAGCATTCAATGTACATCCGTGTATTTACAATCTGCACTCTTTTCACTAAGCTGTACATGTACATCCAAAAGGAGTTGTTATGGCGACTACAAAGATCTTCAAGAACGGCAACTCTCAGGCCGTGCGGATTCCGTCAGAGCTGGCGTACAGTTCCTGGGACATTGACCTGCTCATAGAGCGTGAGGGCGATGAGCTGCGCATTCGTCCCGCCCAGCGGCGCATGGGCGACGTGCTGGGCAAACTCGCCAAGTTCTCCCCCGACTTCATGGCTGAGGGTCGTGGCACCAACATCGAGGGCGAGCGCGCAACACTATGAGACCGAAGTACATGCTCGACACCAACATCTGCATTTACCTGATGAAGCATCAACCGGTCGAGGCCAAGAAGCGCTTTGATCAATGCTTTGTCGGTGATGTGGTGATCTCCGCCATCACACTGGCCGAACTTGAATACGGGGTGGTCTGTTCCGGTTCAGCCCAACTCGCCAATCGGGCTCAGCTCGATAGCTTTATTGAAGATGTTCCAGTCGCACCGTTTGAGGTACTCGCTGCCAGGGCGTACGGCCCAGCGCGCTTGGCCAATCGAGAACGAAGTCAGGACGCACTGGACAAACTGATCGCCTCGCACGCGATTGCACTTGGCGTCACGCTGGTCACTAACAATGAATCTGACTTCACCGCCTACCCGGAACTCAGGATCGAGAACTGGGTGAACAGTCACTGACGTCAATGTCGTCAGCGTTGGTAGCATCGCGGCCAGGCATCGCGCTAAAACCAGACCTTGATTAATGAGGCGCTGCGGGAGGTGATAGATGCGCGGCTTCCTTGCGGGCCAATTCCAGTGCCAGCAAGGCATTCTCACCGTGCTCCGGCAGATAACGAAGGCTCATATCAGCACGCCCGTGCGCCTGGCAATTTCAAGAATCGGTGCCGGCGGTGTGTTGGCGTCCTTGAGCAGGACATCAATCTTGCGGTCACCCAGAGCCATGGTTAGGGCGCCGGACAATTGGCAGAGGGCTGTCTGGCAGATGGCATTGACTTGGTCGGAACTTAATCGCATGGCGGTATTTTCGCTTCTATGTTCGGATTTTCATAGGATGGGTGGCGAGGCGGCGCGGCAGCCCTGGCATCCCGCCAAAAGGCGGAAGAAACCCCCGGGTTGTTCAGGCGATCAAGCAGCGAGTGCGGCCAGGATCACTTTGCGCTGCCCGGCCGCTGTCCAAAAATCGCTCCAGATCGGGTAAATCAGTCCCTTTTACTCCGCCATTCACATCTGGGCGGCCTGTTCAAGCGCACGCGCTGCCCACTGGTTGAGGCTCTGCCCGCTGGCCTTTGCCGCGATCAGCGCGGCGCTGTGCACTTCGGGCGCCACGCGCAGCATGAGCTTGCCACTGGCCGGCTTTTCAGGTTGTTTTCCGATCTTTGCGCAAGTCTCAAGGTAATCCTCAACTGCTTCCTCGAACGCCTTGCGCAGTCCCACCACGTCATCCGCATGGAAGCCCACGATGTCACGCACGCCCAAGAGGTGGCCCACCAGGATGTTGTCCCGGTCATCAATTTCGACTCGGGCTGTGTAGCCCCTGAATGTCATGGTATTCATGGTGTGACCCCAATCAAATTTAGAAAACTCCTGGCGTCGTCCACTTGGTACACCTTCGCTTCCTTGGCTGGATGCGGGCGGTGAAAGGTCGCAATCAATGTGCCATGGACAAACCTCACTCGCGAGCCTTTGCCTTCAATGACGGTACAGCCAACGCCGACCAGCAAAGATTCAATCCGCGCCCATTCCAACGAGACGGGTGTAGGCTTGGCAAAGACGGCCGCAAGAGTCTTTGCATGCTTGCTGTTCATGATTGCAATTGTAACCAGTGCTCACCAGAGTGCGAGTGTTATTTGATATCAAAAGGGAATGTGTTCCAGGTCGATGCATGCCGGGTCCTACCCAGGTGCCCATCCTCACCATCTATTGGGCAATCAATCAATCAATCTAGCCTAGCCTGATAAGGCGAAGAGCTGGTAACGACTCAGAAAAGACGGCAAAACCCCCGGTTGTTCGGCAGATCAGCCAGCGCCCAGTCCTTACACAATCATCCGCATGAGTCC
>CAYHDD010000696.1:0-2191 GCA_964355195.1 uncultured Rhodoferax sp.
CGAACGGTTTGCTTGCATCAGCCAGAAGCGAGCCCTCCATCTCGAATTTGTTGTAATCATCCGAGATGAAGGAGATTTCCTTCAAGGGATCGAAGGCTACGCGGTAGAGTTCGACCAGAACTTTGGCATTGCCCTGCGCGGTGTTCAACCCTTCAAGCCGCAAGTAGCGTTCCGGCAGCGGCTGCGTAAAGATCCCGATCTCGGTCGCGACGCCATAGGCATAACTGGCCTTGAAGGGCGCCGTAAAGCCAGTCACATCGAGAAACTGCAGGGCGCCGAAGTCAGCATCGGCGGTGTAATGGGTGCCGGCCACCAAAGTTGCTGGCGTTCCGGCCGAATCCGTGACCACCAGCGTAGAAACCTTGGGATGGGCAAAGAAATAGCGGTCACCGACAACCGGTGTCGCGCCGCCAATCGGTTCAGCCGTCACTGTGCCGGTCGTTCCGACAACGTGGTTGCCGTACAGAGCCAAGGCGAGGTTTTCTTTTGTAAATTCCTCGATCGTGAGTTTGACGGTCGCAGACTTTTGCTTGACCATGCGATGGTCCAGGGTGCGCTGCCCGGTCTGGCTCTCGTAATGCTCCAGTACATCGGTCTTGAGCGAGAGTTTGAGCTCGGCCACGTTGCCGGGCGAGCGAACCTCGGTCGGGTTGCCAGAAGTGTCGCGCTTGCCGAGGAAGACTCGGCCCTGAAAGGATGCATAGGTGCTCATGATTTCGGTTCCTTGGGTTGAAAGGGTTTGGGGTTGGGCTCGGTCTTCAGTGGCATGGGCGATTCGGTGGCGACGCCGTTGGTGATCAACCACTGGGCCGTGATCTCATCGGCGTCAATTCGCTCGCCGCTGGAGAAGGTCTTGCCGGCATGCGTGTGAGGTTTCAATAAAACAAGTGCTGTCATGACTTTCATCCAATGATTGAGATGTCGCTGGCCACGGTTCGGTAAGTGATCTGGTAGCGCGCTGGAATGGCCGCGGCAGTGGCATCGGCATCCTCCACGTCCCACTCGCATTCCAGTTCCCGCAGGCCCAGACACAGGCCACCGACGTTGGCGCTGGCAAAGAGCGCGGCGTGGGCTGCGACCAGCAAGGCGTCAGCAATGGCTTCCGGTGCAGTCCCGGCTGTTTCACGTGCAACAGCCACCATGCGCAGCACCAACTGGCGCTCGACGCGGTCGTTGATGCGCGGCGTGACAGCATCCGACTCGGGGAAGATCAACAGGGCAGGCGAATGCTCACGGGTGATGCCGGTGGTGGGCGATCGCAGAACCTGCGCGCCCTGCAGAGAGGCGACCGGTGCAAGCAGGCCGACGACTGCCTGGAGAATCTGCTCGCGAATGGATTGCGTCATTGCAGAGACTCCTACAACCGCGCCAGCGTCGCCCGGCACTCCGACCCATCACCAATCGCGGTGACTTCCCGCACGCGGTAAGTCTGGCCCGAGATGGTGATCGTGCTGCCAGCCACAAGATCCGCCATCCAGGTCAAGGGATAGCGGATGGAGTAGTCCCGGCTCACACCCATGCCTGAGAGGACGTCCTCGTCGGGTGCGCGCAAATCAACCATGACCTGCTGCGCACCGAACAAGGCGGGCTTGAGCAGCCCGGCGTTGTCCGCCGCCGCGTACAGAAACTCGACGCTGACCATCAGGCCATCGTGAGCTTGACCAGCACACCCGGGCGGTGGCACATGGGCAGCGGGTTGCTCTGCGTGTGCAAGTCGGTGCCGCGCTCGAACTTGCGGGGCTCCTGCTTGGCGTACAGCACCTGACCCAAGGTGTTGACCGTCTCGTTGAAGTCAGCCGGGGCGATGTAGGTGCCGAAGGTGTCCACCGTGCCCAGCGGGAAGGCATGGGCCTCACCGGCAGCGATGAAGCGGCGCACATTGCCATCGATGTCACTGGCCTGGCCGCGGTACTCCTCGAAGGTGAGGCCACCGAAGGAGAAGGCCTGGCGCACATCGTCGCGCAGCATGGCGCCTTGGGCGTAGTTCTCGTAAGCCTTGTTGACCTTGGCGTGGCCGACCAGTTTCTCGAAGAACTCGGGCGAGCACAGGCAGTGGATACCGGTCATGAACTCGCCGCGCAGGTTGTCGTCCACATGGCGCAGCACCTCGAAGCAGTTCTTCCTGACATCGGTGCTATCGACATTCAGAGCGAAGTTGACCGTCTTGGGCGTGATCTCAAACTCGTTGTAC
>CAYHDD010000697.1:0-2191 GCA_964355195.1 uncultured Rhodoferax sp.
GGGCCAGCACGCCCCTGGGCAATGTTGTTGACCGCGATTACTTTATTCGCTTGCGCGACCATGCGCAGGAAGACCTCGTTTTTTCAGCGGTCAATATATCCTGCACGACCGGTCGGCCGACGATGGTTACTGCCAGGGGATTGAGAGATGGTCGAGGCGTCTTTCGGGGCATCGTGATCGCTTCGGTCGAACTCGAGTATTTGCAAAAACTGTTTCAGTCGCTAGACCTTGGCGCGGGCAGCATCATCGCGATTCACAGGACCGACGATTTCAGCCGGGTCGCGCGTTGGCCGGTCGGCGACGACAAGTTGAACACATTGCTGCTACCGGACAATCCATCACGCGTGCTGCTGGCATCCGGCAGCAAGATAGCGACGCCCGAGTATTCTTCTTCAACCGACGGCGTGACGCGCATCTACAGTATTCACGCGCTCAAGCACTTTCCGTTTTTTGTGTCTGTAGGTATCGCGCGCGATACCGCATTGGCAGGCTGGCAAGTTCGCGCGCTCGGGGCCGGAACGACCGGCCTGTTGCTGGTGGGCCTGCTGGGCGGCCTGTTGCTGCGTCTATGGAGAGCTGAAGCAAGGCAGATCGAGTCGACCGACGTCATTGCTCAGGCCGAAGAACGCTGGCGGCTGCTTTTTGATCGGGCCATGGATGGAATCCTGATCATGTCGGTCAGCGGCAAACTGATTGCAGTCAACGCCGCGTTTGCGCAAATGCACGGCTACAGCACGGCTGAGTTGGCGACCATGCACGTTGAGGATCTCGATACGCCTGAAGGACGGCAACTGTTTCCTGAACGGATCCGCCGCATTCTCTCCGGCGAATCCCTGACTTTCGAGGTGGAGCACTATCACAAGGACGACCACGTCTTTCCGATCGAGGTGTCCTCGATTCTGGTTGTTTCAAAGGGCGAGTTGCTGATCCAGGCTTTTCACCGCGACATCAGCGAGCGAAAAAGGGCCGAAACTGCGCTGATTCAGAGCGAGGAGCGTTACCGCACAGCGTTCCAGGCCAGCCCCGATGCCATCAACATCAACCGACTGGAGGACGGACTTTATCTGGACATCAACGACGGTTTCATGCGACTGACGGGATGGAGCCGGTCCGAGGTCATAGGCAAAACCTCGAAAGAACTCAATCTGTGGCACAAACCTGAGAACCGCAAGCGCCTGGTGCAGGCCCTGAAGCAGAACAGCTTCTGCGAAAACCTGGAGACCGAGTTCGTCGCCAAGGACGGCCGGGTCATCTCCGCGCTGATGTCCGCTCACATCATCAAGGTTGACGGTGCGCCCTGCCTTTTGTCCGTCACCCGCGACGTCACTGAGCGCAGGAAGTCTGAGCAGATCATCCAAGGCCTGGCGTACTCGGACACCCTGACCGGCCTGCCCAACCGCCGGTTGCTGCTCGACAGGCTGAAACAAGCCCTGGTGACGAGTGCGCGTCGCCAGCGCCAGGGTGCCTTGTTGCTGGTCGACCTGGACGACTTCAAGATCATCAACGACACGCTTGGACATCAGCAGGGCGACCGCCTGCTGGAACAGGTTGCCAGGCGCTTGACAAGTTGTGTGCGGGAGGGCGATACCGTCGCCCGATTCGGTGGCGATGAGTTTGTCGCGATTCTCGAAGACCTCAGCCCGGATGCGCTGGACGCTGCCGCGCAGGCCGAAGCCGTGGCTGAAAAAATCCGCCGCACCTTGCACCAGGTCTATCAGTTGGACAATTCCACGCATCACAACAGCGCCAGCATCGGCATCACCTTGTTTGGAGACCGGTCCGAAAGCATTGACGAGCCTTTAAAGCGGGCTGATCTGGCGATGTACCAGGCCAAGATGGCCGGGCGCAATACGATGCGCTTCTTTGACCTCGGGATGCAGATCGAGGTCAACGCCCGTGTCGCGGTCGAGGCCGGCCTGCGCGAGGCGGTACTGAAGGATCAGTTCGTCCTGCATTACCAGGCACAGGTGACGGATGAGGGGCGAATTGCCAGTGCTGAAGCCCTGGTGCGCTGGCAAGATCCCGCGCGCGGTCTGGTCGCACCTGGCGAGTTCATCCCGACAGCGGAGAAGACCGGATTGATATTGCCGCTGGGCCGCTGGGTGCTGGAAGCCGCCTGTGGCCAATTGGCGTTGTGGGCCAGGCGGCCCGAATTGGCCCACCTTTCGCTGGCGATCAACGTCAGCGCGCA
>CAYHDD010000698.1:0-2189 GCA_964355195.1 uncultured Rhodoferax sp.
CTGCAGTGTGAATGCAGAGAATACAGATTTCCTTGGACAACCATGGATAAGTTTTCACTCTGTAGCTATAGAAAAGTAGTCCACCATTGTCCCCCGCGATTCCATACAATTGTCCGTATATTGTCCGTACGGAAAATCATGACAACAATCGACACAGTTCACTCTCGCAAAAAGCTACAGGCACGAAGGACTGGTTAGCCCGCATAGTTGGTTGCCATGGAGAACAACGCTAGTTCTGTGCGCTCCTGCGCTGCGACGGAACGCCAGAACATAAGGCCGTCTTCGTTGGAGCGAAAAACGAGCAGGTGACATTTGTCGATGCCGCAGCCACGCAAGGCGTTGAGTCCCGCCCGCAGCAGTGCAGTGGCAATGCCCTGACGCCGGTGCGACTGCGCGGTAACGAGATGATGAATTAGACCCCGCCTACCATCGTGGCCGCAAAGCACAGTGCCGACCAAAACCGACCCTTCTAGGGCGACGAAAGAGGTGCCAGGGTTGCGTGCAAGAAAGGCCTTGATTGCGTCCGAAGCGTCCGCGTCACTGAGGCCCACCCCTGGTGTCCCTTCCCACAGAGCGCGAGCTTGCAAGTAGTCGCTATCGGCAAATGCGCGGAACTCGATGACCATGGCAAAACTCTGTGCTGGCTAACGTAATGTCCAGAGCACCGAAAAATACTCGATAAACTGGCTGATGCTCGATATTCTGGCAGACCAGCCGAGACTGGCTGATGCTGAATCCTGTCCAAAGGCCAAACAAGATTCAAATTGGACGAGCCAACCCAATGTCGGCAAACGCTGCAAACCGGCAACGGTCAGGGCTGGGAACGGTCAGACGACACCACATGTTGAGCACTCCAGACCGAAGATTCAGAAGCGGGTTAAGAGACTCCAAAATATCCGGGTGCCCCATGCCTCGCTTAAGAGATGCTCACTGACCTTGCCCCTGAAAAACGGACTCCATAGCTGAAGGAAAATTTCAGACATTGGAGCAATTGATATGAGCAAGAAGATTGATGGACAAGCGCGGGGCAAATACACCCTGGAATTCAAGCTGGAGGCGGTGCGTCTGGTCAAAGGTGGACAAGCAGTCTCGGTGACGGCCAAGATATTGGGCATTCCAAGCCAGACACTGGACAACTGGGTTCGCCTGAGCAACAAAGGTCAACTCAAGGGTGCTGGTGACAAGCCGGTCTCGCCAGAGCAAATGGAGCTGGCTCGACTGCGAGCACAACTGGCACGCGTGACGATGGAGCGCGACATCTTAAAAAAAGCGACGGCGTACTTCGCTCGGGAAACACTGTGAAGTACGCCTGGATTGCCAAACACAAGAAGCTTTGGCCTGTCACGCTGGCCTGTGAAGTGCTGGACGTGAGCACCAGTGGCTACTTTGAACACTGGCGTCGCAAAGATACCGTCAAACCCAGCAAACCAGGGGTGAACAAACGCATCAGCGACGAAGCCCTGCTGGTACACATCAAGTCCATTCACGCCGAGGTCAAGCAGGAATACGGCTGGCCCAAGATGTGGAAAGAACTGGTGGCCCGAGGTATCCGGGTCGGCAAAGAGCGGGTCAGAAAGCTGATGAAGCTTCACGGTATCAAGGCCAGGGGCAAGCGAAAGTTTGTTGTCACCACCGACAGCAAACACAATCTGCCCGTTGCGCCCAACCTGCTGGATCGAAACTTCACACCTGAGGCACCCAACCAAGTATGGACGAGTGACATCACCTACATCGCCACCGATGAAGGCTGGTTGTATCTGACAGGCGTGATCGACCTGTTTAGCCGTCAGGTGGTGGGCTGGAGCATGAGGGACAACATGCAGACCAACGCAGTGACCGATGCCCTGCGTATGGCGTGGTTCAGACGCCATCCTGCACCTGGACTGATCTTTCATTCAGACCGTGGCAGCCAGTATTGCAGCCATGAGTTTCAAAGCGAGCTCAAACGCTTTGAGATGAAATCATCAATGAGCCGCAAGGGCAACTGCTGGGACAACGCGCCGACAGAAAGTTTGTGGGGTCGCCTGAAGGTTGGCAGACTGTACGGCAGAAGATTTGCTACCCGACGCGAGGCCATGGACGAAGTCATTGATTGGCTCAATTTCTACAACCACAAGAGATTGCACTCGACGTTTGTGGCCGCCGGGCCGAATCTGCCGTGATTCAGCCGGAGTGAACGTGCGTATTCT
>CAYHDD010000699.1:0-2179 GCA_964355195.1 uncultured Rhodoferax sp.
AAGAACATTTAGGCCCCCTTGACGGCGGATGCCGCCGATGCCGCCGATGTCGCGGCAGGCGCCGCGGACGCAGCTGTGGCGGGAAGCTTGGCACTCACCAGCTCAGCCGTCTGGCCTTCCTTGAAACTCGAACTCGGGCTGCGCAGGATGATGTCACCATCGGCCAGACCAGCGCGCACCTCGAAATTACCGGTGCGTGCATCACGCGCGCCGAGCGTCAGCTGGACCTGATTGAGCTTGTTGGCGGTGACACGCCATACGGAGGTCTTGTCACCCGCGCGCACCAACACCGACTCCGGCAGCGTGACGGCCTTGACACTGGTTGCCTCAATGCTTCCTTCGGCGTACAGGCCAGCCACGCGGGGCTGCTTGGCGTCGCTGAAAGCAACCAGCACTTCAACCTGGCGCGTCACATCATTGGCGCTCGGATCGACGCGGGTCACCTTGCCACGAAATTCCCCACCTGCGTAGCCGTTGATGCGAAAGCTCACTGCCTGCCCCACGCTGACGACACTAATCTTGTCGGCGGACACGCGTCCGGCAAAGCGCATGCTGTTGGGGTCAATCACCTTCAACAGTTCCTTGCCAACCGAGGCGGTGTCGCCGGCCGACACCTTGCGGTCACTGACCACGCCATCAAACGGCGCACGCACGATGGTGCGATCAAGTTGCTGACGTGCCAGCACGGCCCGCGCTCCAGAGGCCGACAACTCGCTTTGCGCGGCATTGAGCCTGACCTCGGCATCGTCGAGCGCCTGAAGCGATGTCATGCCCGAGGCACGCAAGGTTTTGAGGCGCTGCAGATTGCGCTCGGCCTGGTCAAGCGCCTGGGTTGCGTTGCGCACGTTGGCCTCGGCCGACTGCAGGTTGTCGCGAATGGAGATCGGGTCGAGCCGTACAAGGACGTCGCCCCGGCGCACCACGTCGCCATTTTCCTTGAGGACTTGCAGCACAACAGCCGATATTTCGGCGCGCAGATCAGCCTTGCGCTCGGGCTGAATGGAACCCGTCACGACCGGCCCGGCCGACAGGGCGTTGGCCCGAACCGTCAGTATGTCTTCGGGCGCGATGACCAATTTGGCTGGCGCAGCAACCTCGTCCTTCTTGGCGCCCTTACCGGGGAACTTATCGCAAGCAGAAAGGCTCGCTAGCAGCGTGATAGCAAGCACAAATGAGCGCAGCATAGGGAAATCTCCAAGGGAAAACGATTTGATGTGGGGGATCGGCATGGCTTGTAATTCTGGGGACTCCAGCGCAACGGGTAGGATTATGGCGTCAGCCACCGAGATTTTCGGGCATGGCGTAATACCCATGCGAGCAGGTTTGACATCATGGCAGGCTCCGATCTGTGTTGGCAGGCAATGTACCCAGGCTCTAGCCTTGGCACACCGGGTTTGCGACAAGCAACCGCTGCGTGCGACGATCTGCCGATTCCGGGGCCTCAGTTGGGTCGCTCATCCGGCGAACCTGCGCCGAAAGCAACATCCCGCTTCGCTAAGCTTTCGCAGCGGCCGCACCGGCCTTGAAGACACCCGTGCACGCGGCACGCGTCTCATCCTGCTCGGGCAATTTGGCGCAAACCGCATCAAGTTGCCGCTTGAGCTTCGCCAACACCGCGTTGTGCTGCGCACCCTTGTTCCAGGCCTGCAAGCGCTGCCCCATCTTCTCCAGACCGCGCCGGTTACGCTCGTAAAAGCTCTCTGGCACCGCCTCAACCTCGGCCAGCACACCGGAAGCGGCCTTCTCAATCCGGGCTGCGTCTTCGGGCGCAAGATCGATGATGCGACTCACATAACCCACGCCCCACTGCAAGCGCGTTGCCGAGCCCTTGGATCCGTTCCACGCCTGTTCACCCCAGTCCACAGAA
The DNA here is from genome assembly GCA_964355195.1 of uncultured Rhodoferax sp. Lineage (GTDB taxonomy): Bacteria > Pseudomonadota > Gammaproteobacteria > Burkholderiales > Burkholderiaceae_C > Rhodoferax. The sequence goes on from CAYHDD010000699.1 coordinate 1,868, forward strand.
GCCTTCTTGTCGCCACGCACTTTGGCATTAGCCGCCAGAACGAGCATGTGGTAATAGGGCGAGAGCGCCTTGGGCAATTCGGCTTTGAGCATGGCGTCGGACTCGTCCAGCAGGCCAACTTCACTCAGCAGGTCGGCCGCATTGGGAATCACGGCCTGACGCTCGTAAGTGCTTGTGGTTGCTTTGTCGGATGAGGCCACTACCGCCCGTACCTGGGCCAGCAGCTTGGCCTCCAGCACTGGCTTTTCGGTCTTGGGTAGACCCAGCTTGGCCAAGGCGACCTTGCTCGACACAGCCGACAGACGGTCCGAG
>CAYHDD010000700.1:0-2165 GCA_964355195.1 uncultured Rhodoferax sp.
GGGCCACACGTCCTTGCAAAACAAGGCTTCGCCCCAGCCCGGATGCGCCACAATGGTATGGGGCGTGAAGCCACTGTTCTTGAGCTGCTCCATGGCCTGGGCACAGGCGCTGCCACGCAAAACCTTGGTCTCAAAGTCACGCACCGCTTCCAGTTCAGACATGCGTGCCAGCGGCTTGGGTACATAACGGATGTACCTGACCCCCGGCACCGCCCTCCCCTTGATACCCAGCGCCACCACCTCGTGGCCGAGCCGCACCAGTTCAGCCGCCACATGGACAAACTGACCGGGGAAATTTTGATGAATGAAAAGAAACGTTTGACGTGCCATGGCGAGATGATGCATTGATACTGAGTTGCCGTCAGTACCTAAATCCGGGATAAGTAAACGCCAGCGCGATTTTTTCGCAGTCCCGGGCCGACACGCCAGCGCCACGGGCGATCGAGTGCCACTGGTTTTGTACCTGCAGCTCCATTGTGTCGAGCATAGCCTGCGCCGCGTCGCGCTCCAAAAGAAAGCGTCCGCTCTGTGAGAGCAGGTTTCGCGCATTGGCAAAGCGACCGGCGTCGCCGCATTCCATAGCCAGATCGCGCCGCTCCATGCTGGCCGGCGTGGCAGGCGTCAGGTCATACGCCGGCGACAACATCCAGTCTTTCCCCCTGGCGATCAAGGCGTGGTTGCGTGGGTGATCGTCGATGTTGGAAATCAGCGCATTGAAAGTCATTCGCCGGAACAACTCGCTCGCATTCTGCACAGGCTCAGCACAGACACGCCGAAGCTCTTCAGCCAACTGCACGTAAGACCATTTGTCCCGGGACGCAAAGGTGTCCTGCGTACGCAGCAGCGTCAACGCGCTGATCATGCGTGCCCGCAAATAGCCTTGCACTGTCTTCTGGCGATCAAAACGCTTGACCAGCAAAACGTCGCGCCCGCCAACCCCAAGCACGCGGCTTTCCGCCGCAGCCAATCCACAAGCCCGTGCCAACAGCAGCATGGCGTGTTCGACCCGGGCACTGTTCCAGGGATCATCCGGGTGATTGAATTTGGCGATCCACAAACCGCCTTCATCCTCCACAACGGCTTTGGGGCGGGCACCACCCATGGAGGTACCGACCAGCAAGAGGCTTTCAACTTGTTCGTTGGCAGTATCTGCCGGCAGTTCAAGGTCTGCCGCAATGGCATCGGCTATGGCCTGAACTTTGACCAATTCGAGGGTTTGATTAAAGATGCGTTTGGGCGCTAGCGGTGTTTGATTAAGGCCAAAACCCAGTGCTCCGGCGCGATCATCCGGGGAGTGCAACAGGTAGTCGAGTTCGCTCAAATTCCCCTTCCCCGTGTAGCGCTGAATGACGCGCCGCCCCCAGTAATCCGGACTGGCGTCGCGCAGGACGCCGAAAACACCCCCCATTGCGCTCGTGGTGTATCGGCGCGGCGAAAGTTTCAATTCCACCGGATCAAGCGGCACTGCGTCCGCGCGTTCAAGGTAACTGCGACCATAAACAAACAGCCCTTGCACATCGCCCCTGCGGGTGGTCGTCAGGGTATAACGCCCGGCGGTTATCGGTTCGGTTTGTCCGGGCAACGTGATGTAGACATAGCACTCTTTGGTTGACTCAGAAGTCATTGCTGGCTCCCGACTTGGGGCGTGCGCGCTGGCGTTCACGCGCTAGCGTCAGCATCTGCCCCTCTTCGTCCTTTTCTGGCGCGGCAAGGTCATCGACTTGATGCAGTAGATCAAGCGCCCACAGCAGCGCGGCGTAGACGGCGATGCCGGTGGACGGCTTGCCTCTCTCGGCGTCACCGACGACACGCAGACCCGTGCCAATCTTCTGCGCAAGCTCTTCAATCGTCAGGTTGCGGCGTAGCCGTGCAGTGCGCAGGTTGGCGCCCAGACGCTTCAGAGTCTGCTCTACAGCGTATGGTGGTGCGGTCAGAAGCTTGCTGCGGGCAGTCATTGGTTTGGCGTAGATAAAAGTCTCTTAAGGGAATTATATATCTATTAAAGTGCTTTCAAAGGACTTACACGGCACAGGATGAGCAAGCTGGCATCTGCGCTCCTCGACTCACCGCTACCCACCAAACTGCGCCGCCGTCAACCCCGGGTGACTTCCCACCAGCGTGGCAATGTAGGTGGGCTGCGTCACATCCAGATCCAGCGCTCCCGC
>CAYHDD010000701.1:0-2164 GCA_964355195.1 uncultured Rhodoferax sp.
GATTTCGTCATCGCCACCGGGGTGCAGTATTCGGTGCGCGAGTTCGTCGATGCGGCGGCAAAGGAACTGGGCATGCCCATCCGCTGGGAAGGCGAGGGCGTCAACGAAAAGGGCTACGCCGCCGACGGCAAGTGCATCGTTGCCGTGGACCCGCGCTACTTCCGCCCGACCGAAGTCGAAACCTTGCTCGGTGATCCGACCAAGGCGTGCGTGAAGCTCGGCTGGACACCCCAAAACCAGAAGTGGCTCCGCTTGTTTGAACAGCTTTCCCCGATTTACAAGTGCAGCACGGGCGGATTGCCAAACAGTGTCAGAACAACCCGAAATTGTTCGCAAAGGCTCAAGAAATTGGTTCGGTGGCCGCGTCACTTTCGGAGGCGGGGTCGGAAATACGCCGAATCGTCAGGGCGCAACGTTGTTCAATCAGGGTAACGATTCGCTCAACGACTGCATTGCCGGCAAAGCCGCGCTTAGTATTGGACTGGAGTTTGCGCGCGGTCGATGGCAGAGCCTTTGCCAATTCCAGAATGCGTTTTTTGGCTTGTGCCCTGGCAAGCCCAGCGCCTTGTGCAAGCTGATCCCAGTGTCGTGCCTGGACTTCGCTAAACTTGTACTTGCTACCGATTTTCATCGCCATGCTGGGCGCCAATGTCGGGTACACCGCAGTCGAGAGCGCGTCGTAGAGCGGTGCCAAGACGTGTGTCCTGCCCGAGCACAGCAGTGAAAAATTCTTGGCGTGCGCGTCATGGTTGCCGATCAGCGCATTGAAGATCACGTAGTCGTACAAGCGCAGCACCTGGGGTGCACTGGGGCGGGTGACACGGCGGACCAGATCGAAACATTGGGCCAAATCCGGCCCTCCTTCGTTTTGGTATTTCATTTCAGGAACCACACCAAGTGCCTGGCAGAAATCCTCTTGATGAAGGCGCAACCGATGCCCTTGTTCATTCACGTACCGGTCGTAGCGCTCAACCAGCAAGAAGGGGCGATTCAATACGGCATGAACCTTTGAATTCGCCGGATTGAGCTGCATGGCCTCAGCCAGTGCCATGCAGAATCCTTCGTTGATCACACTGTCCTCGACGGCATGGATAGGAGGCTTCAATATGTGGGAGCTGGGTGTGCCATTGCGGGGCAAACCGAGGCGGTCACCATCGAAAACCACCGGTAGTTTGTCTTGGGCGCCAGCCAAGGAAAGCCGCAAGCCGTCTTTACCAGCCAGCATGGGGCGACGCGGTAACTCATCCAGTATGGCAACGACCTGTTCATTACTCAGCCATTGAACGTCATTGCCGTGGGTGGGCGCAGGCAAAACCTGCCCGGGCTCGAGGAACGTCACTGCCCCGGCGCATTCGCCGCCGATGTGGTCCAGCAATGCAAAGTCGTTCTGGCCGGAAATCTGAAATTGTTGCGCAATCAGGCGGCGCATCTGCCCCTCTGGCAGCAAACCTGCAAAGAAGGGTCGAGTCCTGCGCTCATCAAACGGCTCCGTTTGCAGGGGCAGCGAGGCGGACAAGGCAACGGCATTCGGCAGGGACTGCCAGCTGGAGGCATAGCAAAAGCTCAGTCGACCATCGATCAGCGCCAAGGTGCCGACACGATCGGTGAACAACCAGACTTCCAACTCATGCGCCATGGTCACTGCCCTTGCGTTGATCGTTGGTAGCAACGGATGGCAATCCGCTCAACTCGATCTCTCCTCCGAGAGCATCAATGACCCGCAACACGTTTTCTAGTCGCAAAGTGGGCTTGCCTGCTTCAAGGTCGACGATGAACCGTACACCAACCCCTGCCGCTAGAGCTAACTGAGGCTGCGTCAGCCCAATCTGCTTGCGGGCGACGCGAAGTACGTCGCCGAGTTGTCGAGGTGATCGAATGGTTGCCATGACTCTTCCAGTTTCCCGATCGGTAAATTATCGATCAGGAACCGCCTTAACGCAAGTTGTATTTCCCGATCGGGAATGTTTTGAAATTTTTGGCCAGAGCATTCCAATAATTACCCGATCGGGCAATTATATATGTATCGAACTTCCCCCAAAGATGCTCAATGCCGGTCTGGCCGAACGCTGCCGGGCGCGCGGTTTGCGCACTGCTGGTGAACATCAGGCTTACCTGATCGAAGGCGGCTTGGAGCTGAGCGCGGATGCGCTGCAAAGCGCCCGCA
>CAYHDD010000702.1:0-2164 GCA_964355195.1 uncultured Rhodoferax sp.
GAGCAACTGGCGCTTGTACTCGTGGATGCGTTTGACCTGCACGTCGAACAGGCTGTCGGGGCTGACCCGAATGCCGGTGCTGCGCTCGATGGCCGCAGCGAGGCGTATCTTGTTGGTGCGCTTGGCAGCCATGAAGGCCTGCTGGAAGGCGGGGTCAGCCTTCTTCTCCTTGAGTCTGTGCAATTGATCGAGATCGAGTCGCCACTGTGGCCCCAGCGTGGCGTCCAGCAAGCCCGACAGAGCAGGGTTGGCCTGCGCCAGCCAGCGCCGTGGCGTCACCCCGTTGGTCATGTTGGTGAAGCGCTCCGGCCACAGGCTGGCGAAGTCGGCAAAGATGGTTTGTACCAACAATTCGGAATGCAGCGCCGAGACGCCGTTGACCCTGTGGCTGCCGACGATCGACAGATGTGCCATGCGCACGCGGCGCTCACCCAGTTCGTCGATCAGGGACAGGCGAGACAGAAAAGCGTCGTCGTCGGGGCGATGACGCGCGGCCAGTTCGAGCAGCTCTTTGTTGATACGGAAGATGATTTCCAGATGGCGCGGCAAGACGTGCTGCATCAGGCTTAGCGGCCAGGTCTCCAGCGCCTCGGGCATCAGCGTGTGGTTGGTGTAAGAAAAGGTCTTGCCGCACAGTTGCCAAGCCGCGTCCCAGGCCATTGCGTGTTCATCGCACAGGATGCGCATCAGCTCAGCCACCCCGATGGCCGGGTGCGTATCGTTCAGGTGAATCGCCACCTGCTCGGCCAGATTGGCGAGCGAGGGATGTTCTTCCAGGTGGCGGTGCAGCAGGTCCTGGATCGAGGCGGCAACAAAGAAGTACTCCTGCCGCAGGCGCAGTTCGCGTCCGGCTGGCGTGCTGTCATTTGGATACAGCACCCAGGAGATATTTTCAAACTCGTTCTTTGCATTGGCGGCCCGAGCGTAGTCGCCCGTATTGAAGGCGCTCAGATCAAAGTGCGCCGGTGCTGCCGCTTTCCAAAGGCGCAGCGTGCTCACCTTGTGGGTACCGTGACCGGGGACCACCATGTCATAGGCTTTGGCTGCTACTTCGCCCGCGTGGCGCCAGATGGCTGAACCGTTGACATGCTCAACCCAGCCGCCAAAGCGTACCGGGTAACGAATGCCCGCACGCGGAAACTCCCAGGGTGTGCCATCCTGCAACCAGGGGTCGGGGTATTCGATTTGCTCGCCGTTGGCAATCACTTGCTTGAACATGCCGTACTCATAGCGGATGCCGTAACCGAAAGAGGGCAGGCCCAGTGTGGCCATGGAGTCGAGAAAACAAGCCGCCAGGCGACCGAGGCCGCCGTTGCCCAAAGCGGCGTCCAGTTCCTGATCGGACACATCTTCCAGGTTCTGGGCGTGGCGTGCCAGCTCGCTTGCCACGCCGTCGGTCAGACCGAGTGCGGCCAGCGCGTTGGAGAGCGTGCGTCCCATCAAGAACTCCATCGACAGGTAGACGACGCGGCGCACCCTGTCACGGCTGTCCCGGCGCTGTGTTTCAACCCAGCGGCGTGACAGTTCCTGTCGTGCCACTTGGGCCGCAGCCTGCATCATGTCGCGGGTCGTGGCAGCAACAGGGCTCACGCCGATGGTCTGCAACAGTTGGCCGTCAAGCGGCGAATCAGATACGAGGGCGTCCTGGGACGGCGTCAAACTCAAGGGGTATTCCTTTGCAACAGGGTCAGCAGAAGTAGCCGGGAATTATGATTTAAAAAGGCGGTACCGCTTTCTTTCGAGCCCAACGTCGTTGAGGCGGCGCAGCGCAAGCACGCCTGGATGAGCTTGGTCCTATAATGCGAGCCTCCGAGGAGCGTTGCAGTTCACATTTGTTGAACGAGGCTCGGACTGATTCAACTGCGCTCACCCACTGCTCTGTGAGGTGAGACCCCCCCCAAAGAGTTTGCCTTCAGGCAGTGGTCATTCAAATTTAACTTTGGAGATCGCCATGAGCGCCCTGAAACCTGTGACCACCCAAGACTACAAAATTGCCGACCTGAGCCTCGCGCCCTGGGGCCGCAAAGAGTTCAACATTGCACAGACCGAAATGCCGGGCCTGATGGCGATTCGCGAAGAATTTGCCAAGTCGCAGCCGCTCAAGGGCGCTCGCATCACCGGCTCCCTGCACATGACGATCCAGACCGGCGTGCTGGTCGAAACG
>CAYHDD010000703.1:0-2159 GCA_964355195.1 uncultured Rhodoferax sp.
CCATCCTCTGGTTTCAGGCATGCGGCCATGTCCGGGCAGCCGCAGCACTCACATTCAGGCTCAGGATCCTTCTGCGCTGCCTGTCGCGCAATCTGATCCGCCTTCTGCGCTGCTGGTGGCTGGTCTGCCTTGCGGAGTTCTGCCATCAAACTATCAAACGCTTCGTTTCCTGTCATGGTTTTCCTTCGGTTGTAAAAAAGATCCGGCTTGCGCACGCCAGGGCCGGAGCCTGGTTCAGGGATCCATCCACTTCCGCCCTGGATGGCCGCCATGCGCGGCGGTAATGTGGGCCTGGTCTTCCCCAGCGCCAGCAGCGGTTATGGCCCGCTGACAGCCAGATCCATTGCGGAGCTCAGCCTTCTGGCCATGTCTCCAAACACCTCATTCACCATCACCTCAATCTCTGTCGATAGCCACCGGGCCAGATCAATGTGCTCGGTACGCACAATCCGCTCTATCGGCACCCTGCCCGTTCCGTGGCAAGGCTGGCATTCCCTGGCGCTGTCGATCACCGGGGAGCCGTCTCGCAGCGGGTGACCCAATCCACCACAGGTTGGGCAGGTCGGGTGATGCCACCACTTCAAAACCGTCATGGCCAGGTCGATCGCCGTCGTTCTCTCGATGGCTCTAGGCCTGGTCCTGTCACTCTCCCGGTACGACCTGTGCCGCAACCACGCGCCCATCTCATCCGCCAGCGCCCAGGCTCCCCTCATTCCTTCCGATGCCAGCACGCCATAAACTGCTAGCGCCATGCTCCGTCTGTCACTTCCTCTGCTAGCAAAACCCGCTGCCAGCAAGGTGTCGGCGGCCCCTCTTGATTCCAACTTCAGTCGAAGATGGCTCGACTGCCTGGCCGACAGGTATCTTTCTGATGCAGACCTCGTCTCAGACATGCTGGGACTGTTGGTTGATCCACTGCGCCGCGGCGTAGGCCTCTGCGCTGTCCTGGGTTCGTCGGCCGCCAGGCAGCACCCAGCCTGGTTTCAGGCCGCCACGCACACCTTCGCCAAAGTCGTCAACGGCAATCACGGGGTGCGACTTCTCGGATGCGTACAGGATCCGGCCTTGTCCCACCGTGATGTTTCGCTCGTGCTTGAAGGGTTCAATTAATTGCATGGTGTCCTTGGGTTACGAAAGGGTGTCGCTGAGCCAGGCGCTGAGCAACAGCGCGTCAGCCCGGTTGTGGTGCTTGGCCAGCTTCAGTTGAGCGCTGGGCCACAGTTCTCGCGCTAGCGCCAGGCTGGCAGACTTGTCTTTGCCGATCAGGTTGTGGTGCTTCTTCCACGCCTGCGGCCGAACAAAGGTGACCGGGTAAAACGTCAGCCTGGCCACGGCTTCGATGGCACCCGTGGCGCGCATGAATTTCGAGGTGGAGCTGATGCCCTGCCCCGGCATGCACCACACGTCTTCGACAACAATGGCGGCATCCTCTCCGGGGGCCACGATGCGAGCCAGGTCGTCACGCAACTGTCTGGCGTTGATGCGTCCGTCTTCGCTGGTGATGTCGCCGCAGGCCACAAAGTTTCCGTTGTGGTCAATGGCACCAATGGCTCCACTGCTGCTGCCTGGGTCGATTCCGATGAAAATCAATCCTCGCTCCCGCCGATTTTGAAAGCCAGGTAGGCTGACGTCACCGCCACCGCAACCAACGGGAAGACCACGGTGTAGACCAGCAATAGCCCCACAATGGCGCGTGCCGCGTTCACTCCGGCTTTCATAGCAACGCCCCGCCTGCGTGCAAAAACGCATCGCGCTCGTGCCTGGCTGCAATCAGGTCGGCGTGCTCCTTGAGCGTCAGCGCCTCGACGGCCTGACCGGTCTCGATCACCAGCTGCTCTCGCGCCATCAGCCACGTCATGTGCTCCGGCGTGGCCATCAGCACCACGCGCATCGAGCGTCCTTCTCGATCCAGCGCGGGCACCAGGTAGGGCTTCAGGGCTTCACGCACGGGCTGGCTTTTTCAAAAGCTTGGTCAGTGCTTCATCGGCCTTGAGCCAGCGCTGCCTGGCGGCAACCCGCATCTGCGTGACTGCCGGCGATGCGTACACCTGCCAGGCCATGAAAGGATTTTGGGCGGTTTGCCAGGCGTAGTCCTGCAGCAGCAGGCAGGCCTTCACCGCGGATTCGCATTCGGTCAAATTCATCTTGGCGGCCTCGAT
>CAYHDD010000704.1:0-2155 GCA_964355195.1 uncultured Rhodoferax sp.
GCGAGTTCCGGGCGGTGGGCAGCACCGTAGTGCAAAAGACCAACGTGCGGCTCGTCACGGCCACCAACAAGGACCTCAAAGCTATGGTAGCCGAAGGTAGCTTCCGAGAGGACCTGTATTACCGCATCAACGTCTTCCCGATTCACGCGCCTGCCTTGAGAGATCGACGCGACGACATTCCCGCACTCGCCTTTCATTTCCTGAGAGCGGTCTGCAACGAACTTGAGAAGCCGGTCTGCGAGATTTCTGAGGCTGCCATGAGCACGCTGGTCAATCACGACTGGCCGGGCAACGTGCGGGAGCTTGAAAACACCCTGCACCGGGCGGCCATTCTGGCCTCGGGCAAAACGGTGCACCGTGCCCACCTGGTCAACATCGTGGACAGCCTGATGTCGCAGGCTCTGGATGTGCCAAGAAACAGTGATGAACTCAAACGCTTGAAGAAGATCGCCCGAGAGAAGTCGGTGGAGGAAGTGGAGAAGCTCTTCATCCAGGAAACACTGAAGAGAAATGCCTCCAACGTGACCAGAAGTGCCGAGGAAACCGGCATGCAGCGCTCGAACTTTCAGGCACTCATGAAGAAGTACAACATCCGTGTTCGCGACACCGAATACGACTCAGACCGACCGGCGTCGCCTTGAACCCGCGCGCTCATTCTTCGGTTTCTTCGTAACCGGTGATCATGGCTTTGAAGTGAGCCGACGGCGTATGACCGAGACTCGCCAGGTAGATGTGCACGATGATGAAGCCGCTGAACACAATAAACAACAGCACATGCACTGTGTCCACTACGCGCACGCCACCGAGCATGTCGACCATCGACCCGAAGCGGGTCACATCCCATAGCAACAGGCCTGTGAAAAACATCAGTGGCACCAGTAACATCATGATGATCTGGTACATCATGCTCTGCAAGGGATTGAACTTCTTGTAGGCATTCGGATGGTGTGGATTGGGCTCGCCGCGGAAGATGCCGTAGCCGTAAAACTGAATCTGGCGAAAGCTGGCCTGGAAGTACTTTTTCGGACTCAGTTCGGGGTGATAGACCTTGATCTTGTCGCTGAACAAGTAGTAGCCCAGCCAGACAAAGAAGTTGGCAATCAGGACGAAACCGATCCAGTTATGCGCCACCACGGCAGTCCTGAAGGGCAACCACTGGAACAGGTCGAGGTACCTGATCTGAGCGCCGGTGGCGATCAGCAGGACAAAGCCGACGGCGTTGGTCCAGTGCCAAATTCTGACGGGTAGCGGATGAATGTAGAGCTTTTGCATAGAGTACTCCGGCTAGTGGGGGGCTTTGCCGTCCGGCGATGCCTCAGCGGCGCTGCTCGCGGCCAGGCGCTCGGCTTCGAGCTTTTCACGCACGCTTCGGAACAGGCGTTTGATGGTCATATGGATCAACGGGACGCTGACCGCGCCAAGTAGCACCATGATCAGCAAAGTGTCGAGCAATTTGATGCGGGTGCTGCCGATCGCATAAAACCCACGCACTGAGTCAATCGCGGTCAGTGAACCCAAGACTTCCTTCTGAATACCATGGCGCAACGGCCTGCCATCCGGCCCGGCCATCGTCAGCGTCACGCTCTGGAAGGGGGCGGCGCCAGCCTGATGGCAGACCTTGCAGTCACCCAGTGCCTTCGATTTATCGCTCAACTGATGGGCTTCGACACCAGAGCGCACCTCCAGCCGACCGCGCAAGACCATTTTTGGGTCGACACCGTCGCGGTTGAATTCCTTCAGCAAACTCCACAGGGCACGTTCATCAAGTCCCACGTCCTTGGCGTCGGCGGCCTGCATCATCCGCTCAAATTGCGGCACGCCGGTTTTTTCCGAGGCCTGTCGCCCCTGCGCGCCGTTGTAGAGCCTGAGGTTGACGCGCCGTTGCGCGTCCGGGGCGTGACACGCCGGGCAGGAAATGGCCTCGAAGTGACGAGCCGTGTTGGGCAACCAGTCCTTGTGCTGTTCGACCGCGTTCTTGTGGCAGGCCAGGCAGGTGTCCTTGATCCCTTCGCCCAGGGAGGCTGCCTTGACGTCATGCGCCTGGTGGCAGTTCGCGCAGAGCGGGGCCGATTTGCCTTTGGCAATGCGCTCCAAGCCGTGCACATCTTTGGCATAGGCTTTGAAAATGTCCTGGTGACAGGTGGCACAGGGTGTG
>CAYHDD010000705.1:0-2155 GCA_964355195.1 uncultured Rhodoferax sp.
CACGCGGCCGGCCATGCCAGCATCGCGCACGATCAGCGGATTCAGGTGGGGGTCGTGCGAGATGACCAGCACATTGTCGGCGCTCAGGCCCACATCCAGTTCCAGCGTGTCCACGCCCATGCGCATGGCTTTCTCGAAGGCCGGCAGCGTGTTCTCGGGTGAAAGGCCGCGTGTGCCGCGGTGACCCTGCAGGTCAAAGCCGAGTGCCGGCCCGGTCAGGGCCAGACTCAGCAGCAAGTGGGTGATATGGCGTGCTTTCATGCCCGCATTGTGCACAAGGAATGGCGTCAGCCGCTACCCTTGACGGCTGACTACGCGTAGGCCAACCCCGTCGCGGCCAGGCCCACTAGCCCCACATGCGTTTGATTGGTGCTGGATTCAGCCAAATGCCACAGGAAATTGCCCTGGCTCGCGAAGTCAGTTTCGGTGTTGAGAGAGGTGACAGCATTTGTGAGCGTTGCTGCGTCGGGCGCCACGCCGTTGACGTTGCTGAGCAGGTAGGTGGCAATGTCGGTATTCGTTGGCGCGGCTTTGCCGGTCAGCACATCCCAAATCGGCAGCCGCATGACGGCACCAGAGAGCTGTTGCAAGGTAAATCCCTGGTCAAATAGCTGTATGACGGCCCCGAGCAAGGCTTGCTTGCCAGCATCGAACACGAGCTTCCCTGGCAGGACCGCGCCAAGCAGCAGTGCGGTTTGTCCGGCAGACTGTGTGGCACCCACGTCCAGCGCAATACCGCCATCGGAGAATTTGAGCCGCTCCACGTTGCTCATCTTGTCGATGCCGTCTGTCCCCAAAGTGTCGCTCAGCGTGAAGCCGGTGCCGGTTTTGACCAAGGTGTAGGAAGACCGGATGCCGCTGTGCACGACGGTGTCGACGCCTGCACCGCCGTCGATGGTGTCGTTTCCCTGGCGGCTGAGCAGGCTATCGTTGTTCGCAGTGCCGCTGATGGTCGGCGTCTCCACTGTCGCCGCCAGCTGACCCGCGACACCAGAAAAGTTCTTGGGGGAAGCCACTGCCAGGGAACCGGCGCTGTCAAAACTGCTGGCGCCGTCGGCTGGAAGCGCCGCGTAGGTGACAAAATCCACGTCACCGAAGTTGAGCTTGCCCCCGCCTGTGAACAGAAACCCGTCGGGCACGATGAAGTCCGGAATGACGATGCCCAGATCGGCAAACCCCTGCGTGGCGATCAGCACGGTCGTGTTGGCTGTGGCCTCGCTCGGCAAATTGCTCGGAAAGCGAAACGTGTGGATCACGGCACCGCTCGACGATTTGAGGGCAATGCCCCGCCAAAACGACTCTCCGTCGGCATCTCCAACGCTCATCTCGATGAACTGAACTTTTCCGTCGGCGCTGGAATAGAGTTCGTTGATCCGGTATTGGTGAAAGCTCATGACAGCATCCCTTTCAACGGGAGATTGACGGGTCCCCCATCCGCTACACACCGATTGATACTACAGAACAAGACAAGCTGATGCATCGACAACGAGAAAGTCTCCCTGTTTACGATGTGGCTTTGAACGAACCGACGCCTCCCTCTTGCACTTTCCCCAGCAGCGATTCTCCGTCGCGCCTGGGGCTTCCTTGTGTTCGCCACCGGCTACATCGCCTGGCAGCGCACCTCCGCTATCCATGCTTTCGCGGCGGCCGCTGCGCCCCAAAACACTACCCACCGTGCGGATCCGCAGCGATATGCAAAGCATCGGGCAAATGCCCATGATTCGCCAGGCAAGTGGGGCTACCAGAATGCGTATCCCGCCTTGAACGTGACCAAGTTTGTTTGACTCGACACGCCGTTGTCTTGACTCGTTTGGCGCGACAGAGCCGCGCTGTAGCTCCAGCCCACGCGGGGCTCATGAATCCACGCCACGCTATGCCCCACCGTGGAGCCTGAGAACGCCGCCATGGTGACCAGATTGACGCCCATATAGCGTTGCCATTGCGTGGCCCAGCGCACGCGAGAAAAGCCCGCATATTGGTAGTTGAATTTCAACAGTGCGACGCCTTCGCGGATGGTGGGGCCGTCAACCGCGACCCCGTTGGCCTGACTGCTGGTCCACCGACCGTTCATGTTCACGCTCAGTGCGCGACTGGGCGACAGCGCCTGTTCGGTGCTCACAGAATAGCCGCGCGCGGCGCGCCGGTTGAAGTAGTC
>CAYHDD010000706.1:0-2155 GCA_964355195.1 uncultured Rhodoferax sp.
GACCGCCACCGCGCCGGCGTCGATGATGCGCTCCTGCAAAGCCTTGGCGGAGAAGCCCCCAAAGACCACACTGTGCGTCGCACCGATGCGGGCGCAGGCCTGCATGGCGATCACCCCCTCCAGCGACATCGGCATATAGATCAGGACGCGTTCGCCTTTTTGGACGCCGCGGGCCTTCAGCGCGTTGGCAAACTGACTGACGCGCGCCAGCAACTCCTTGTAACTGGTCTTGCTGACAGCACCGTCGTCGGCCTCAAAAATGACCGCCGTCTTGTCCTCGACCGTTGTCCCCATGTGCTTGTCAAGGCAATTCGCTGACGCGTTGAGTTCACCATCCTCAAACCACTTGTAAAACGGGACGTTCGATTCGTCCAGCGTTTTGGTAAAAGGCTTGCTCCAGACCACGTTTTCACGCGCCAAGCGCGCCCAAAACCCTTCGAAGTCCTGGGCCGCCTCAGCACACAAGGCGTTGTACGCGTCCATCCCCGAGACGCGTGCAGCCTTGACAAAAGCTTCACTGGGTGGAAAGACACGGTTTTCAACCAGCACTGATTCGATCGCGGACGATGGTGCACTCATGCTTAGAACTCCTCTATTGGTTTAATCTTGCCGCGACTGTTACTGTTCCCACTTACAGCCCACTGACTGGCGTCAAACTTACGCAAAATAGCCAGCGATCAGCCCCGGCCGACGGGATGCTCACTGGTTAAACTCGCAGCGTTCTCCGTGCCCCATCGTCTCTGCCCAACCGAGGTTAAATCCAACATGACCACCATTCTCCAGGCTGATCTGATCGAGTCCATCGCGTCCGCCCTCCAATACATCAGCTACTACCACCCCGCCGACTACATAACCCACCTGGCACGCGCCTACGAGCGCGAACAAAGCCCGGCGGCCAAGGACGCGATCGCGCAAATCCTGACCAACAGCAAGATGAGCGCCCTAGGACACCGACCGATTTGTCAGGACACGGGCATCGTCAACGTGTTCCTGAAGGTCGGCCTGGACCTGCGCTGGGACGGTTTGACCGGTAGCCTGGATGACGCCATCAACGAGGGCGTGCGCCGCGCCTACAACCACCCCGACAACACTTTACGCGCCAGTGTGGTCGATGATCCGCAGTTCGACCGAAAGAACACCAGGGACAACACACCTGCCGTGATCTACACTGAACTGGTCCCTGGCAACAAGCTTGAGATCACTGTGGCGGCCAAGGGCGGCGGCTCCGAAAACAAGAGCAAGCTGGCGATGCTCAATCCAGGTGACTCGGTGGTTGACTGGGTGCTGAAGACCGTGCCGACGATGGGCGCGGGCTGGTGTCCGCCGGGCATGCTGGGGATCGGCATTGGCGGCACCGCAGAGAAGGCGGTGCTGATGGCCAAGCAAAGCCTGATGGAAGACCTCGACATGTACGAACTGCAGACCAAGGCCGCTTCTGGTCAAGCCATGACCAAGACTGAATCGCTGCGCCTGGAACTGTTCGAGAAAGTTAACGCGCTGGGCATCGGAGCACAGGGTTTGGGCGGTCTCACGACGGTGTTGGACATCAAGATCAAGATGTACCCCACGCACGCCGCCGGCAAGCCGGTAGCCATGATTCCCAACTGTGCTGCGACGCGCCACGCGCACTTCGTGATGGATGGCAGTGGACCGGTATACCTTGACCCACCATCGATGGATCTGTGGCCTGATGTCCAGTGGGCGCCCGACTATGTCAAGAGCCAGAAAGTTGATCTCGACACGCTGACAAAGGAACAGGTTGCCAGCTGGAAGCCAGGCGACACCCTGCTGCTGAGCGGCAAGATGCTGACCGGTCGCGACGCCGCGCACAAGCGTATCAAAGACATGCTGGACAAAGGCGAGGCGCTACCGGTGGACTTCACCAACCGAGTGATTTACTACGTCGGTCCGGTTGACCCCGTTAGGGACGAGGCCGTGGGTCCGGCCGGTCCAACCACGGCCACCCGCATGGACGGATTTACCGAGATGATGCTGAGTCAAACCGGTCTGATTTCAATGATCGGAAAAGCCGAGCGCGGACCGGTCGCGATCGAAGCCATCAAGAGGCACCAAAGCGCTTATCTAATGGCAGTCGGCGGCGCTGCCTATCTGGTCAGCAAGGCAATCAAGAAGGCCAAGGTGGTCGGTTTTGCCG
>CAYHDD010000707.1:0-2153 GCA_964355195.1 uncultured Rhodoferax sp.
GCAGCACCAGAATGTCGACCCAGGACTGGTGGTTGCAGTTCACCAGATACCAACTTTGGTATTTGAGACCGTCAATGCCCTGTACATCCCAAACTGTGCGCTGCGTCAGGCGCATCCAGCCGCTGTTGCCGCCAATCCAGGCTTCGGCGATGTGAAGCAGAAGTGGGTCTACCAGAAGGCGCACTTTCTTCAGTGGGATCAGCAACTTAAGCAGCGCAAAAAACAACAGGAGAGGAACCCACAGCAAGACGTTGAGTGTGAGCAGCAGGCTGGCGAACACGCCAAGCAAGAAGGGATGCAGAAGATGGAGCATGGGCGGAACCGATTGAAGATGTCGCGTCCGCGACGATAGCGCATTTTGGTCGTTCAGGGGTGATACAGTTGTCCGGGGGAGGTTAGAAAATATTGCTGAATGACTTGACAGGCTTTCAGTCAGGACGAACTAATCTGCTTCATTTGGCGCTCTCTCAAGACCAGAATCGTTGGCTTTACACTGACCATTTTCTTGTTCTCGATCTGGCTGTTGGCCCTTTACAGCAGCCATGTCATGCGCGAGGATGTGCAGCGCTTGCTGGGGCAGCAGCAACTGTCCGTGGCAGCATCGATCGCGACTCGGATCGATGGCGATATTGAGGACCGGCTGAATACCCTGATCGGCTACGCCGACGCGCTTGACGCCGACTTGCTCGGTCGAAGAGAAGGCCTGCAAGTCGATATCGAGAAGCATCGATTCCTGTCGAGCCCGTTCAACGGTGGTGTCATGGTGCTCGATCAGGCGGGCCAGGTCATTGCAGGAATACCACTTCAGGTCGAATCTGCGAAATTGGACTATTCTGGCCAGGATTTCTTTACCGCTGTAATCAGGGACGGTAAGCCGGGTATTGGCAAACCGGCCCGTTTGCCAAAGCTCGATGTGCCAGTGGTCGGCATCGCCGCACCGGTGCGCAATACCCAGGGCAAGATCATTGGCGTAGTTGTCGGCCTGACGCGGCTTGACAAGCCGAGCTTTCTGGATCAGGTTCCGATCGATAGTCTTGGCAAAGTCGAAGATGTGATCGTGGTTTCGCGTCAGCATCGGACGGTGGTGACGGCATCGGACAAACAACGTGTCGGGGAGTTGCTAGCCGGGCCCGGCAGGGATTATGTTTTGGACCAGCGCGCCAGCGGTGGCGAGGGAACGGAGGTCTTTGTCAATGAACAGGGCGTGCAAGTACTCAGTTCGGCGAAGGCAGTGCCCGCCGCCAACTGGTATGTTGAAGTTTCGCTGACAACGGCGCAGGCCTACTCGACGATTGAATTGGCGCAGCGCCGCTTGGCCGTGGCAGCCCTGCTCGTGACGCTGTTGGCGCTTGGTTTGAGTTGGGGAATGGTCCACTATGAACTCATGCCTTTGAGCCAGGCGGTGCAAGCACTGGCGCAGAAGCGTGAGTCGGGTAAGCCCCGACAAGCGCTGCTGATCCGGCGTGACGACGAGATTGGAGCGCTGCTGGGCGCCTTCAACGATGTGGTGGCGCGACTCAATCAACGCGAGGCCCTGTTCCGCCAGATTCTGGACACCTCCAGCGTGGCGATCTTTGTGGTCGATCAGCAGGGTCGCATCACGCAGGCGAACCGGTGCATGGCCGAAATGTTTGGCTGTTCGTCGCGGGATATGGTTGGACGTGAATACGTCGAACTGGTGGACCCGTCAGAGCGTGATGTGGCGCGACAAAGAATGCTGGCCCTGCTTGACAGCACGCTGCCGCTGGTGGAGTCGGACCGGCTCTACTGGCGCGACGACGCCAGCACGTTCTGGGGGCATCTGAGTGGCAAGCGCTTCGTCGACGCGCAGGGCCAGGAACAAGGGCTCATCGGTGTGATTGCCGATATCACCGAGCGCAAGCTGATTGAAGGCAGGCTGCAACGGCATGACCAACGGATGAGTGCGATCATCGAGCATTTCCCCGGCGGCATCTCGATGATCGACCAGGATTTGCACCTCGTGGCTCACAACCCGCAGTTCAAAAAGTTGCTGGAGTTTCCCGACTCCCTGTTCGAGAAATCAGATCTGAGTCTCGAGGACCTTCTTCGCTTCAATGCGCAACGCGGCGAGTACGGCCCTGGGGACATCGAACAGCAGGTCAACGAGCGCCTTGCGCGTGCCCGCAAGTTTG
>CAYHDD010000708.1:0-2149 GCA_964355195.1 uncultured Rhodoferax sp.
GGCAGCAGGTTACTGGTTGTCACTGGCCCTGAAGAGCGATGGCACGGTCTGGGCCTGGGGGCAGAACGACATGGGCCAGTTGGGTAATGGGACGACCCCGTCGGCTAGTTCGACGCCAGCCGCAGTCATCGGTCTGTCATCGGTCAGTGCCATCCATGCCGGTGCCAGCTTCGGCGTGGCGCTGAAGAGTGATGGCACCGTCTGGGCCTGGGGCGAGAACGCGTCAGGACAGTTGGGCAACGGCGCTACCGGCAACAGCTCAACCCCGGTGCGCAGTCAGGGCGGTGGGCTTTAGCGCCGGGAAATTTGGACCTTCAAGCGAATTGAGGTAACCTCCCACCCCCTGCTGCGCAAATGTGCTGCCAGTGCTGGCAGGAGTTGCCGGATTTTTGCCGCCGCCGCGTTGTTGTCCAGGAGCAGGCACCAGCTCGTGCCCTCGATCGGGCCGGCTGTCACAGCGCTGCGCAGTGGTGTAGGGATGAGGGGTTGAATGGCTTTGAGTCGAGCCACCGAGTCGTCGCTGAGCGCGCTCAAGCGAGCCAGGACGGGGGATTCCTGCGTTGCCTGAAGTAGCGTGACGGGAACATGGCGGCGGATCATCACTGAGGAGTTGTGAGGGTGTTCGAATGCAGTTGATTATCACGGATGCATGGCTGGCCAGGAGCCGCGCCATCCATCTCACTGGGACCAGGTTGAGTGTGGTCGCGCTGGTCGCAAGTTTCGTCATGACGCTGATGGCGGCAGGAATTTATCACTGGGTCTTTCTGAAGGGCGCACGCGATGGCTGGCCGGTCATTGGCACCCTTGTCCGGATGGTGGTGAAGGACGAATTTGAGCAGCGTGATCGCTTCATGCGCGAGAACCTTGATCTGCTGGCGCGCAAGCTCGGTGAGATGCAGGCCAAAATGACGCAACTGGAATCTCTGGGCGAGCGCATTTCGGGTCTGGCGGGTATCAGTCCCAGCGAAGTCAAGATCAAACCAGGTCTCGGCGGGGCGCTCGTCGCAGGGCGATCCATGTCCCTCGAAGAACTGCAGGTGACCTTGCTAGATCTGGAGCGTTTGACCGAGCAGCGCACCGACCTGATGACGGTGCTGGAGTCGCGTTTGTTCGAGCAGAAGATTCGCAGCATGATGGTGCCGACGCAGTTGCCCGTTGCGGTCGCTGATTTGGGGTCGGTGTTTGGCTGGCGCATTGATCCGATTACGGGTCGCTCAGCCCTGCATACCGGGCTTGATTTCCGGGCCGATCACGGCAGCTCGATCTACGCCGCAGCTGGCGGTGTTGTCGTGGCACAGGAGTTTCATGCAGAGTACGGCAATATGATCGAAGTCGACCATGGCAACGACCTGATTACGCGTTATGCCCACGCCTCCAAGGTTTTGGTAAAGAAGGGGGACCTGATCAAACAGGGGCAAAAGATTGGCGAGGTCGGCAGTACCGGACGCTCCACCGGAACACACTTGCACTTTGAGGTGTTGGTGCAAGGAATTGTTCAGGACCCACAGAAATTCCTGGATGCTGGAGCCAAGTTGCAGCCACAAGATGTCGCCGGCCTGGTGACGACCGGAAAACATCAACGCCGCCCACGGCGCCCCTAGGGCAAAGTCGGCTGTGGGCAAAGTAAAATCAGAACTTTGGTCCTCTCGGCGTAGCGTGTTCTGTGCAAAGACTTGCGTTACGTGGCGGTGACCCCATTTCACCAAGATTAGAAAAAGGATTGCGCTGTTCGGGTGGCCCAGGTGGGTTGCGCGGTCGGTCCTGCATTCATGGTCACAAACATTCTCACCAAAATTTTCGGCAGTCGCAATGACCGCCTGCTCAAACAGTACCGGACCAGCGTGGTTCGCATCAATGCGATGGAAGCGGGCCTGGAGAAGTTGTCAGACGAGGCTTTGCGCGGCAAGACTCAGGAGTTCAAGGACCGGGTTACTGCGGGCGAAGCTCTCGACGCTCTGTTACCAGAAGCGTTTGCGGTGGTACGCGAAGGCTCCAAGCGCGTCATGAAAATGCGCCATTTTGATGTCCAGTTGCTCGGCGGCATGTCGCTGCACAACGGCAAGATTTCCGAAATGGGAACCGGTGAGGGCAAGACGCTGACCGCCACCATGCCCGTTTATCTGAACGCCTTGACAGGCCTGGGGGTCCA
>CAYHDD010000709.1:0-2144 GCA_964355195.1 uncultured Rhodoferax sp.
GATTTGCAGGCTGATTTGCAGCAGGCTTTGCAATACAGCTTTGCTGGTGATCACAAATAAACCTGACCGGACGGCAGGCCGGCGCGGTGAAATGGTAAAGTGTCTGCCATAACTTGAAAGCATATTTTGGCTACACCCAACTACGGATACGAAAAACGTCAGAAAGAGCTGGCAAAGAAGAAGAAGAAAGAAGAAAAGCTCAAGCACAAGGCAGAGCGCAAGGTCGGTGACAGTACCGAGCATGACACCTCGTCCTATGTTGCCGGCGAGACCGTCGCCAGCCCGGCGTCCGACGCACCGGCCCAGTAAGGCTTCGGTTTACTCCGGCATCCAGCCCAGGCCATACGCGGCCAGGCGAAAGTCATCAATCTGGTGAGGCGACGGGCGAAGGGCGATCTGCTTCATGCGATCTCCTTGATGAGTTGTTGTGCCAGCAAGGCCATCGCCGCACTGGAATGATCCACCGGTTCGATCACGCGGGCTTCCTCAAAGTGCCGGAAATTGCCTCGCATCGAGCGCAGGTAGATCGGATCATAGTGTCGCTGCAGCAATTCCAGCACCACCGGTTCGAGTTCGCCGCGGCGAACGGACGCCTGCCAGTCGGCTACCAGCGCCTTGCCGAGAAAGCTGGTCAACAGTTCCAGTCGTTCACAAAGAGGTGCTGTGTCGTGCACGAAGAAGGCGTAGTCTTCCATCAGCAGGGCGACACGTTCGGCATCCGGCAGGATCAGGTTCAGGCAGCGGCTGGCACGCATGGCTTCGATCAAAGGGGGTGGCACCGTCAGGTTGCCCACCTTCTTGCTTTCGCTTTCAATGAAGATCGGTCGTGCTGGGTCAAATTGGCGCAAACGCTGCCAGATCAGCGTATCAAAGTGCTTTTGGCTGGGTTGCGCCTGACCGGGCAGGGCGCCGAGCACTGAACTGCGATGCCGGGCCAGGTCCTCCAGATCCAGTACCTGAGCGCCCTGCGTGGCAAGGGTCTGAAGCAAGCGCGTCTTGCCGGAGCCGGTGGTGCCGCAGATGACGCGCCAGTTCAGCCGGCTCACTGCAACCGGCATGTCCAGCAGAAGCGCGGCCCGAAAGGCCTTGTAGCCGCCCTCAATCAGGGTCACGCGAAAACCGATCTGCGACAGGATCAAGGACAGCGCGCCACTGCGCTGACCACCGCGCCAGCAGTAGGTCAGGGGGCGCCAGTCTCTTGGCTTGTCGACCACTTCGCGCTCGATGTGCGTGGCGATGTTGCGCGCCGCCATGGCGGCGCCACGCTTTCTGGCTTCGAACGGGCTGCCCTGAACATACATGGTTCCAATCAGTTCCCGTTGTTCGTTGTCGAGGGTCGGCCAGTTGATCGCGCCAGGCAACTGGTCGAGGGCAAATTCGGCCTCGCTGCGGGCGTCAATCACGCTGCCAAACTCGCTCAGTCGATGCAGAACGTCGCTGGCGGTGAGGGTGGCGAGTGTCATTTCAGCAGCCTTTTCAACTCCGGCCAGACCGCATCGAGCATGAGCGGATGCGCTTGCGCGTTGGGGTGAATACGGTCGGCCTGAAACAGGCTCTCGCTTTGCGGCGCATCGGCAATGCCCTTAAGGAAGAATGGCACCAGCCTGGCCTTGTTGGATTTGGCCACCTGGGCATACATCGCACCAAATTGGGCGTTGTAGTCCTTACCGTAATTGGGGGGCATCTGCATGCCGATCAGCATCACTTTG
Source organism: uncultured Rhodoferax sp. (assembly GCA_964355195.1). GTDB lineage: Bacteria > Pseudomonadota > Gammaproteobacteria > Burkholderiales > Burkholderiaceae_C > Rhodoferax. The sequence goes on from CAYHDD010000709.1 coordinate 1,710, forward strand.
GCGCCCGCGCTCGATGCCGTCTGCGTCATATGGGTAAGGTTGTCCTGGGTCAGGGCCAGTGGCAGGCCCCGCAGCGCATCGTTGCCACCGAGTTCGATGATCACGTGGCTCGGTCGGTGCTGTTGCATCAGCGCGCCCAGGCGCGAGCGCCCGCCCGACGTGGTGTCGCCGCTGATACTGGCGTTGATCACCTGGGCTGCAATGCCCTGTTCCCGCAAGCGCTGCTCCAGCAGGGCGACCCAGCCGCTGCCGCGTGTCAGACCATACTCGGCGCTGAGTGAATCTCCCAGTACCAGGATGGTCCGCGCCTGCGCAGCGAGCGCGAGCGGCAGGCAATCAGCGCAACTCAGCAGGCCTATCGCGATAATGTGTCGTCGATTCAAAGAAAGTCCCATGTCTGATTCAATTATTTCTGTCGAGCACGTTTTCAAGTCG
>CAYHDD010000710.1:0-2143 GCA_964355195.1 uncultured Rhodoferax sp.
CCGATGGCCGGTCAAAACGGCCACTTTTTGCTCTACGCGCCAGAGAAGGTGCCGTATGCCATCGAACGCTATGCCAAAGAAGTCAACCGCTTGTATGGCGTGCTGGACACCCAGCTCGCCAAGACCGGCGCCTTTGTAGCGGGTGCCGACTACTCGATTGCCGACATGGCGATCTTTCCGTGGATACGCACCCATCAAGCCCAGCAAATCTCGCTCACGGACTTCCCTCATGTGCAGCGCTGGCACCAGTTGCTGTTTCAAAGGGAACCCATCAAACGCGGCCTGGCATTGGCCAAGGAGTTGCGCGCTGGCAGCCTGAGCGAAGAAGCCCGCAAGGCCCTCTTCGGACAGACCGCTCAAAGCGTGCGCGACGGTGCTCACAAACTCAACTGAAAGAGGCCTGCTGTGATTGAATTCTTCTTTGACTGCTCCAGCCCCTGGACTTACCTGGCATTCCACAACATCCAGAGCCTGTCCCAGGAATTGAATGAACCCATCGCCTGGCGCCCGATGCTGGTAGGTGGCGTCTTCAACAGCGCAAACCCCAGTGTCTACGCGATGCGCGAAAACCCGGTACCGGCCAAGATGGCCTACATGCTCAAAGACTTGCAGGATTGGGCTGCCCTCGCCAAGCTGAAGCTCATCATGCCGCCGAAGATCTTCCCGATCAACAGTGTCAAGGCCATGCGCGGCTGCCTGTGGCTGGAGCCGCAAGGCAAACTCGTCCCTTTCGCGAATGCCGTGTTCGAGGCTTACTGGGCGCGTGAGGAGGACATTTCGCAGGACTCGGTGCTGCTCAAGATTTGCCAGCAGGTCGGCGTCGATGGCGAGCAGTTCTTGGCCGGCATTACGCAACCCGCAATCAAGGAGCAGTTGAAGAGAAACACCGACGAGGCCGTCCGGCGCGGCGCTTTCGGCTCACCCACAATCTATCTGGGTGATGACATGTATTTTGGAAACGACCGCCTGTCCCTGGTGCGAGCAGCTGTCTTGCGGCTGCGCCTATCGACAACGCCTGGTCAAAAGGTCGGTGATTGAGCGGCCCGTTGGCGGCGCGGCGCTTGCCCCTATACTTTGAAGCGACTCGGCAGACGAACCCGTCGCCGATTGAAAAAATAATGACGACAAGAGACGCTAAATATGCAGACAGAGGCAAACGCCGGCCCTGACGAGGGCGCCGGACCTCCCCATCGGGGTCACTATGGCCGCATGCTGTTCGCTGTGGCCACGTGGTTTGCCTACGCCGGTGGGCTGGTCTTCATCGCCCTGGTGGTCATGTCGGTGGCCTCGATCGTCGGACGCAAACTGTTCAGCGCACCGGTTCCGGGCGATGTTGAAGTGCTGCAAATGGCAGCCGCCTTCGCATCGGCCAGCTTCTTTGCCTATTGCCATTTGATGCAGGGCGACGTCAAGGTGGACTTCTTCACCGCTCATATGACCACCAACCGGCGATTGATTCTGGACTCGATCGGCTCCCTGCTGGTCGCTCTGCTGGGCTTGCTGCTGGCATGGCGAACCGGTGTCGGTGCGCTGAGCCTGAAAGAAGCCGGCGAATCGTCGGCAATCCTTGAAATTCCGGTCTGGCTGGCGCAGGCGCTGATGGTCCCGAGCTTTCTTCTGATGGCGCTGGCAGGTTTCTACATGTGCGTCCACCCCTGGAGCCGAAAGTCATGAGCGGGACGCAAGTTGGTTTTCTCATCTTTGGCTTCTTGTTGACCCTGCTGGTGTTGCGCGTGCCGATAGGCGCAGCCATGTTCCTGGCGGGTGGCGGTGGCTATTTGTATCTTACGGGCGGCGACGCCGCGATGCTCCTCAACTCCCTGAAGAATCTGGCCTATGCGCGGCTGTCGAATTACGACCTGGTGGTGATCCCGCTGTTCCTGCTGATGGGACAATTCGCGACACACGGTGGCCTGAGCCGCTCGCTGTTCCGCTTCGTCAACGCCTTCATCGGCCACCGTCGCGGTGGTATTGCGATGGCAGCCATCGGCGCCTGTGCGGGCTTTGGTGCGATCTGCGGCTCGTCGCTGGCAACGGCCGCCACCATGGGACAGGTGGCACTGCCCGAGCTCAAGCGCTATGGTTACTCGGGCTCGCTCGCCACCGGCGCCCTGGCTGCAGGTGGCACGCTGGGCATCATGAT
>CAYHDD010000711.1:0-2141 GCA_964355195.1 uncultured Rhodoferax sp.
AGAACCAGGGCACCATCTTTCTCGGCGGGCCGCCGCTGGTCAAGGCGGCCACCGGCGAAGTGGTGAGCGCCGAAGACCTGGGCGGCGGCGATGTGCACACGCGTCTGTCGGGCGTGGCCGACCATCTGGCGCAGAACGATTTGCATGCCTTGGCGCTGGCACGCCAGGCAGTCTCGCACCTGAACCACGACAAGCGCTTTGCGACGACCGTGCGCGCGGCGCTGCCACCCAGGTTCCCGGCCGAAGAGTTGTACGGCGTGATTCCGACCGATACGCGCAAACCCTACGACGTGCGCGAGATCATTGCCCGTATCGTTGACGACAGCGAGTTTCATGAGTTCAAGCCGCGTTACGGCACGACGCTGGTCACTGGTTTCGCTCACATTGAAGGCCAGCCGGTTGGCATCATTGCCAACAACGGCATTTTGTTCAGCGAGTCGGCCTTGAAGGGCGCGCACTTCATCGAGCTGTGTTGCCAGCGCAAGATTGCTCTGGTGTTCTTGCAGAACATCACCGGCTTCATGGTCGGGCGCAAGTACGAAAACGAGGGTATAGCGCGCAACGGCGCCAAGATGGTGACAGCGGTGGCCACGGCGCAGGTGCCCAAATTCACCATCATCATTGGCGGTAGTTTTGGCGCCGGCAACTACGGCATGTGCGGTCGCGCCTACAGCCCGCGCTTCTTGTGGATGTGGCCGAATGCGCGCATCTCGGTGATGGGCGGCGAGCAGGCCGCCAGCGTGCTGGCGACGGTGCGGCGCGATGGTATCGAAGAGCGTGGCGGTACCTGGAGCCAGGAAGAAGAAGAAGCCTTTCGCGCGCCGATCCGTAACCAGTACGAAAGCCAGGGCCACCCCTACTTCGCCACCGCGCGACTGTGGGACGACGGCATCATCGACCCAGCCGACACGCGCCGCGTGCTGGCGCTGGGACTCAGCGCCACGCTCAATGCGCCGGTCCCTGAAGTCAAGTTCGGCGTGTTCCGGATGTGAGGGAATCAGTCTGTCTGGCATTGAAACGGATAAGTGTGTATTATTTGTAAAATTCATACACACTCAAAGGATCGAGCATGCGAACCAACATTGTGATCGATGACAAACTCATGGCTGATGTCATGGCTACCGGCAGTTTCAAAACCAAGCGCGAGGCGGTGGAAGAGGGTTTGCGCTTGATCAAGAGGCGCCATACCTACGACGGGCTTCGGTCGCTCCGCGGCAAGTTGCAATGGGATGATTCTGACGAGGGGTGGGCCAAATACAGGGCGGAGCAAATGGCCAGAGCTCACGCTCAGGCCGCTGGTTTGCCATTTGAGGGCGAGCTTGATCCCAACTTCAGGTTGTCGGCAGCCGCGGTTCATGAGCCGGTAGCCGACTACAAGGTCAAGCTCGGTGACGCAGCATGATTCTTGTGGATTCGAGTGTCTGGATCGACTACTTCCGTGGCGAGCCCAGCGCCCACACCCAACAACTGGACGAATGGCTGGGACAGCCAGTAATCGAGGTTGCGGTGGCTGATCTGGTGGTCTACGAGGTGTTGCGCGGATTTCGACAGGACCAGGCTTTGCACGCTGCACAGGATCTTTTGCTTGAACTTCCTTTTGTCGAGATTGGTGGACGCGATAACGCGCTGCTGGCCGCCGAACACTACCGCGCGTTACGGGCCAGCGCTTACACGATCCGTAGTCCGATTGACGTGCTGCTGGCGAGTTACTGCATCACGCACCATCACGTGCTGCTGCACCGCGATGCAGATTTTGACGTACTTGAGACGCTGCGGGGGCTCAAGACCTGGCGGCAATGACCGCATGAATCACCCGCGCTTCAAACATTCCAAAGCGAACCGCTCATCCTAGAGGAACACCCATGTTTACCAAGATTCTGATTGCCAATCGGGGCGAGATCGCCTGCCGCGTGGCGGCAACGGCGCGTCGTATGGCCATCAAAACGGTGGCCGTTTATTCGGACGCCGATGCCAACGCCAAGCATGTCAGCAGCTGTGACGAAGCGGTCCACATCGGTGGCAGCGCGCCCAAGGACAGCTATTTGCGTTGGGAGAAAATCATTGCCGCCGCGCAGGCCAGCGGTGCACAGGCAATTCACCCCGGCTACGGCTTTCTGAGTGAAAACGAGGAGTTTGCACAG
>CAYHDD010000712.1:0-2141 GCA_964355195.1 uncultured Rhodoferax sp.
CCCGTTTCGAGTTGGGGACAGAGCTTGTTCGCTTCGCGTAACTGCGGTCTGTCCCACAAAGCTCATGAAAGCTCAGTTCCAGTTGCGCGCCACGCTGGCGCAGTGAATGAAATACCGGGCCATTGGCGACGAGCTTCCTTTGTCCATACTGGTTCTTCAAGGCGTGCAGGGCCAGACGCAGACCGACCGCCTGCTTGTTGCGCGGATGGATGTCGTTGGCGTCGCCAACGTCCGTGGCGACCACCATCCCGGTGCCAGAGAGCTTCAGCGTCTGTCGCTGTGCATCACGTAGTTCAGCCCAGTCGCTGCCACTCAGACGGTTGTTCGCCAACGGCAAATAGGAGGCCAGCTGCACAAAGTAGAACGGCAGTTCGGGTTGATGCCACTGCTGGCGCCAGTCCTGGATCAACAAGGGAAAGGTCTGGGCGTACTGGCGTGCGCGCGTCACATTGGACTCACCCTGGTACCAGATGACGCCGCGCAGCGGGAAGTCGGTCAAAGGCGCCAGCATGGCATTGAAGGCCAACGTGGGCAGGCCGTTCGGTCCATTCAGATCAGTCTTGGTCTGGATGCTTTCAACTCGCGCGCGCCAAAGGCCAGCGAGCTCGATATCGCCGACGCCAGTTTGCAGGCGCATGTTCTTGGCAGCACCATAAAATCCGCCGCCACCGCCTGTGTCCGTCACCCGCACCGCCAACACATTGCGACCTGGGCGCAACAGGCCTGCAGGTAACGTGTAGCGACGCAGGCCGTCCCATTGGCACAGACCGCCCACACGTTGACCGTTCACGAAGGTTTCATCGCAGTCATCGATCGTGCCCAAGTGCAGGATCGCCGTCGCCGCTGCCTGCTCGGGCGTCAACAGCAGCTCGCGCCGGTACCACACGACACCATCGAGGTCGGGCAGACCCTGATCTTCCCAGAGCTTTGGCGCCTGCAAACCGGGCCAGGCACTGTCGTCCAAGTCCGGGTTCATCCAGCCGTTGGCAAGGCCTGGTTCGAGCGCAAGCGCGCCCTGCCAGCGCTGCACCACAGCCAGCAAGCGGGAACGGTAGGCTGCGCTGTACTGGGCGGCGTCGGTCGGCATCGGCGCGAGCGTCAGCTCAGGACGCGAGGCCAGCGCCTGCGGGCTGAGCCAGACCTCGGCATCACTGCCGCCCCACGAGGCGTTAAGGATGCCGATCGGCACGCCGGTTTCCTGGTACAGCTTGCGCGCAAAGTAGTAGCCGATCGCACTGAACTCACCACTGTGGGCCGGGCTGGCAACGCGCCAGAGCGTGGGCGCGATATCTGCTGCCGGTTGAAACGCCAGCTTGCGAGGCACCTTGATGTGACGAATCAAAGGAAAGGATGACTGTGCGATCTCGACTGTAGCGTTAGCCGCCTGCGCCACGCTCCACTCCATGTTCGACTGGCCACCGGCGAGCCAGACGTCACCGACCAGCACATCGTTCAGCGTGATCGTGTTGTCGCCCTTGACGCGAAGCTGGTAGGGGCCGCCAGCGGGCTCGGCTTTCAACAGCGCACGCCAGCGTCCGTCGTGGTCGGCCTTGACAGCAGCGCGCTGACCATTGAGCTCCACCACAACGTCCTCGCCTGCACGCGCCTGCCCCCACACAGGAATTGCTCGCGCGCGTTGCAATACCATATGGTCAGAAAAAATGGTGGTCAAACGAACTTCGCTCCATGCCAGCGGCGCCAGCAAGAGCAGCGCCAAAACGCTCACGAATTGTTTCAAAGTCGGTCTCCTGAAGGTCCTGGGAATTTGCTGGCTGCCTCAGAACGTGGTTTGATAATTGAAACCGCCCTTTACGGGCAAGTACTTATACCAACGGGGCGTCGTTCGGAGTAAGATGGAATCCTTTCCAATTCTATTCCAATCAATAGTTTTTTGAGCAGTCACCCAGCATGTCCGGTTTCAGCGTCAGCCGCATCGCAGGCAAAAGTATTCTCCTGGCGGTCCTGTCGCTGGGTTGCTGCGTGGCGCAGGCCCAGAATCAAACGCTGACGGTAACGGCCTACCCGGCGGTGGACGAGATCATCAAGAGCGCAGTCCCCGTCTGGAACAAGCTGCACCCGGACGTGGAGATTCGCCTCATCAGCCGCGAGATGGAGAACCACCACACGGCCATGACCACGGC
>CAYHDD010000713.1:0-2135 GCA_964355195.1 uncultured Rhodoferax sp.
GATCTCGGCATGGCGGTGGCGAATTCGCTCGCGGCGGTCGAAAGCGGCGGCGCGCGGCAGGTCGAATGCACCATCAATGGCCTGGGTGAACGCGCTGGCAACACGGCTCTTGAGGAAGTCGTGATGGCGGTGAAAACGCGCGGCGATTATTTTCCCGTCGAGATGCGCATCGATGCCACGCAGATCGTGCCGGCATCGCGCCTGGTGTCGCAGATCACCGGTTTCGTGGTCCAGCCCAACAAGGCGGTGGTCGGGGCGAACGCGTTCGCGCATGCCTCCGGCATTCATCAGGACGGCGTGATCAAGGCGCGCCAGACCTACGAGATCATGCGCGCCGAGGACGTGGGCTGGTCAACCAACAAGATCGTGCTCGGCAAGCTCTCAGGCAGGAATGCCTTCAGGCAGCGCCTGAAAGAACTCGGCATCGAATTGGAATCCGAGGAGGCCTACAACAAGGCGTTTCAGGGTTTCAAGGATCTCGCCGACAAGAAGGCTGAAATCTTCGACGAGGATCTGCAGTCGCTGGTTTCCGAGGGCGGCGGCTCCTTGTCCGACGAGCACTGGAAGCTCGTGCACATGAGTCAGGCCAGCGGCATGGGCGAGCGGCCGCAGGCGTCGGTGGTGCTGTCGGAGGCGGGGCAGGAGCAAAAGGCGCAAGCGCAGGGTGACGGTCCGGTGGACGCGACTTTCAAGGCGATCGAGAGCATTGCCAAAAGCGGGGCGGAACTGCTGCTTTACTCGGTGAACGCGGTAACGCAGGGCACCGAGTCGCAGGGTGAGGTGACCGTGCGGCTCTCCAGGGGCGGCCGGATCGTCAACGGTGTGGGCGCGGATACCGATATCGTGGTCGCTTCGGCCAAAGCGTATCTGGCCGCGCTCAACAAGCTGCACAGCAAGACCGAGCGCATCAATCCGCAGGTCTGAAAACGGCCGATAATGCAATCCCTACGACAAAGGCTTTTGGCATAGATGACCACCCAAACCGCAGTACTCAAATCCATCCCCAGAAAGGATCGGCTGATCGTCGCCCTGGATGTCCCGAGCGCGGAGGAGGCAAAACAACTGGTTGGCGCGCTTGGCGACGCAGTGGGGTTCTACAAGATCGGCCTGGAGCTGTTCATGGCGGGCGGCTATTTCGAGTTGCTCGAATGGTTGACGCAGCGCGGCAAAAAAGTGTTCGTGGATTTGAAGTTTTTCGACGTTCCGGAAACCGTTTGCGCCGCCGTGCGCGGGCTGCGCGACAGGGGCGTGACCTTTGCCACGGTACATGGCAATCAGGCCATGCTGGAGGCGGCAGGCCGGGAAAAAGGCGATGTGAAAATCCTGGCGGTTACGGTGCTGACCAGCCTCGATCGCGGTGATCTCGATGACCTCGGCTTCCAGTGCAACGTCGAGCAGTTGGTGCTCTCACGTGCCCGGCGCGCGCTTCAGGCAGGCTGCGACGGCGTGATCTCCTCTGGGCTCGAGGCGCCGGCGCTCAAGCGCGAACTGGGTTCACGCGTGCTTGTCGTAACCCCCGGTATCCGACCGGTCGAGAACCGTCCAGCGGACGATCAGAAACGTACCGTGGATGTCGCGCAGGCGTTCGCGAACGGAGCCGATTACATCGTCGTCGGCCGGCCGATCCGCAAGGCGACCGATCCGCATGCCGCCGCCTTGGCGATCCAGCAGACCATCGCGTCGATTTTTCCCGACTGAGGCCGGAGCACAGTGTCTCAGGGTCGGCGGGGCGCCGGTGCCGCGTCGTCGTGCCAGCTCGTACGCATCGCGCGCAGCACCGTGTTCGGGTACTCCATTTTCCCGAGGCTGCCGTTATAGCGACCGAGCGCCCGCGACAGGTCGCCCTTCTCGGTATCAAGATAGTGGCGCAGGATGACGCAGCCGTAGCGCAGGTTGGTGCGCAGATTGAAAAGATTTTCGCTTTTCCTGCCGATCAGTCCGACCCAGAATGGCATCACCTGCATGTAGCCGCGCGCGCCCGCGGAGGACACGGCGAATTTTCGGAAGTTGCTTTCCACAGTAATGATTGCGAGCACCAGTTGGGGATCGAGTCCGGCGCGTGAGGCCTCGTAATGCACGGTGCGCAGCAGGTCGAGGCGGGTGCGCAGGTCAGGGACAGGCTCTTTTAGACGCTC
>CAYHDD010000714.1:0-2124 GCA_964355195.1 uncultured Rhodoferax sp.
AAATAAGACGCACCTGGGTCAAAGCGGTTCACTTGACGAATGCGCGCCCTGCCATAACAACGACACCGGCGCCGCATGCAGCTTCTCGTCAAACGGCGTGATGCGGTCGTGGTCGTGCAACACCAAGCCTTGCACAAACTTGTTTCCCACAGCGGCTTGCAGTTGACGCAGGCCACGCAGGTCTTGCGCTCGCACGGTGGCCGATGCCTTGACTTCAATGCCAATGACGCGCCCGCGCCGGTCTTCCAGCACCAGGTCTACCTCGTCGTGATCTTTGGTGCGAAAGTGTGAGATGCGCAGGCGCGTGTCCGACCAGGTGGTGAGCTTGAGCACTTCGGACACCACAAAGTTCTCCATCAATGGGCGGTAGGGGGTGCGGTCTTTCTGCAACTGGCTGGCGGTGGCGCCGCGCAACGCCGCCAGCAGGCCGGTGTCCAGAAAACGCAGTTTGGGCGTTTTGGTCAGGCGGTTGACAGCGTTGTGGAGCCAGGGTGGCACCCGGCGCTTGGTTCTTGTCAACACTTTCCTTGATGGCCAGCAGCAAGTCCGGGGCGCGCTGCACTTCGTCAATCACAGCCTGCTTCAAGCGACGCACAAAGCCCTCTGGGTCGGACCGCGCTGCGGACAAGGTGGCGGGGTCGTCCAGCGTCAGGTAGGGGTGATCGCCGCTGGCAAAGAGCCGGGCCAGCGGCGTCTTGCCCGCCTGCTGAGGGCCGAACAATTGAAAGTAGAAAATTGTCCAAGCAAAAGACACAATCTCTGCCGTATCCAGACGCGCAGGACCATTCCACGAGGGTCAACGGCCGATACGGAACTCAAAGATCGGCCGAATCGGCCTCGGCCTCGGGCCACAGTTGCGGAAACAAAAACCGCAAGGCGTGCTGCGGCAGGCCGAAGCGCACCTTGCCTTGCGGCGAGTCAGACCTGAGCAGCCCGCGCTTGACCAGCGCGCCCAGCGCGTCGGTGGCGCCACGGTCGCTCATACCCAGCATGACTTTGAAGTCGCCGCGTGCCAGCTCTTCGCCGCTCAAAAACAGGTAGTGCAGTCCGCGCAGTGCCTCCGTGCGCACGCCATGCTTGAGCACCGTGGCTTCAAACACCAGGCAGGCTTCGATGCGCGCCTTGATGGCTTCAAAGTCCAGCAGGCCCGCCATGAAGCGGACTTGGTCCAGGCAGGTGTCCAGCACGTAGTCGGCCCACGCCATCAGGGCCTGCTCACTCAGGTTGCTGCGCCCGTCCAGATCGCCCCGGCGCAGGCTGTCGGCATCGGCCAGCAGCGCGAAGTAGCGCTCGGTGCTGCGGGCAAAACCACGTAGCGGCGACCACAGCCCGCCGGTGTAGCCCAGGGCCGTGAGCCAGGTGTGGGTGTGCAGCCGCATGACGCGCCCGTTGCCATCCAAAAAGGGGTGGATCCAGCCCAGGCGTTGGTGCGCGCAAGCCAGTGCCACCAGCGCGGCTTCGCCACGGCGCACATCGCCGTAGAACTCAGACCAGCGCGCCAGAAACATGGGCACGCTGGCATGCGCCGGTGCCACGTGCTGGCCGACCTGCACATCGCGCTGGCGCAGCGCGCCGGGCACGATGGATTCGTGCTCCGGGGTCAAAAGATCGTCCGCAATCATGTGGCCGAATAACTCGCTGTGGATGCGCTGGACCGCGTCCACCGAGTACAGCGCGCGTGCACCATCTGCCCCCTGGTAGCGCTGCTCCAGCGTCTGCTCGGCCTCAATATGGGCCACGGCCAAGCGCTGCTTGGCGGCCAGCGCGGCATCTTTGGAGAAGTCTTGGCGCAGAGCTTGATCTATCTCGTGCGGGCGGGTGTGTTGGCCCTCGATGCGGTTGGTGTAATACGAATTCATGTTGCGCAGCAGGCTGCGCAGCTCGGGTGGCACGTGCGTGCCAGCCAAAGTGCTGGCCAAGCGGGACAGGTCGTGTGCCTTGGTCAACAGGGGCGCCATGCGGGCGTCGGCGGGTAGGAGGGGTTCAAACTGCTGGACTTCGGTGTGCATGCTACTATTTTGCCAACTTATCAGCATTTGTAAATAGTTGATTCACAACGATATTGTCTATACTTTGCCAACGTATTTGCCAAGCTTGATGTACGGCGTCTTCGAGTGACCGGCG
>CAYHDD010000715.1:0-2123 GCA_964355195.1 uncultured Rhodoferax sp.
AGTCGGTGATGCTGGTGCCACTCATGCCGAAACTCCTGTGGGCTCGGTCGCTGCCAATTGATCATGAATCAACGAGTACAGCTCGCGGTAGGCACGGCCGTGGCGTATAGGCGCACCGGGCTTTTCGGGAATGGCGTCCTTTTTGGCCTGCCGAATCAGCGCGCGCAATTGCTGCGCATCGGTGCCGGGGGTCTGGCTTAGCCACTCGCCTACGGTTTCGTCGGCACTGAGCAGCCGCTCGCGCCAGTGTTCGGTCAGGTGCAGGAGCTGCGTCGCGCGGGCTGAGCCGCTGTTCTGCTCTGTCAGCGCCCGACGCACAGCCTCGAGCACAGTGGGGTCGAGCTGGCGCATGAGCTTGCCGACGAACTGGAGTTGTCGCCGTTTGCCCTCGAAATTGGTGATGCGCTTGGCCTCCAGGACCGCGTCTTTGAGTTTGTCGCTCAAGTCCAGGCCTGCCAGCAGCTCGGCGCGTAGCGTCAAAAGGTCTTCGCCGAGCTTTTGCAGTTCGGTGCTTTGGCGCTTGAGATCGGTTCGGCTGGGTTCGTCAGAACCCTTAAGTTCGCGTTTGAGTTCCAGATCGCGTGGGCTGCCTTCAGCGACGAACTCACCTCGAACGAAATAGCCTTTTTTCAGTTTTCTTGACATAGCCAAGTATCATAGCCCCCGATATGACCAAACCCAAAGCAAACTCCTCTTCCAGCACCGTTACAGCTCAGGCCGAGCGTGGTTTCAGCTACAGCCGCGCCTCGTTTGAAGCGTTGGTGGACGCAGCCCTGCTGCATGCCAAAAGACTGGGCGCGACTGACGCAGGCGCTGAGGCCTCGGAAGGGTGTGGCCTGAGTGTTTCCGTGCGCAAGGGTGAACTGGAGAACGTTGAGCGCAACCGCGACAAGTCGCTCGGAGTGACGGTTTACGCAGGGCATCGCCGCGGCAACGCCAGTACATCGGATTTTTCAAAGGCCGCCATTGAGCAGACCGTGCAGGCCGCGTATGACATTGCGCGCTTTACTGCTGAGGACCCGTTTGCTGAATTGCCGGACGCGCAAGACATTGCTAACCCGGCAATGCAGCGCACCGACTTGGATCTGTTTTTTCCCTGGGCCATCGACAGTGATGAGGCGGCGCAGTTGGCAAGGCGATGCGAGGCCGCCGCGTTGGCGACGGACCGGCGCATCTACAACAGCGAAGGTGCGAGTGTCTCCGCGCAGCAGTCCCATTTCTTCAGTGCCCATACGCGCGGTTTCAGGGGCGGCTACGCGAGCTCGCGTCATTCTCTGTCGGTCTCGCCAATCGCCGGCAAGGGCGACGACATGCAGCGCGACGCCTGGTACAGCTCGATGCGCAGCGCCGATGAGCTGGCGGCCCCGGAGGCGGTTGGGCGCTATGCGGCCGAGCGTGCTCTGAGTCGTCTGCATTCGCGCAAGATTGCGACGCGTCAATGTTCTGTTTTATTCGAGTCGCCACTGGCAGCCGGTTTATTGGGCAGTCTGGTGCAGGCGCTCAGCGGGGGAGCGCTGTACCGCAAGAGCTCGTTTCTGCTCGACTCTTTGGGTAAGCAGATACTCGCAAAACACCTCGATGTCCTGGAGGATCCGTTTGTCAAACGTGGCAAAGGCAGTTCACCGTTTGACGACGAGGGCGTTCAGGTGAAGGCGCGCCAAGTGGTCGAGGCAGGGCGCGTATGCGGCTATTTCCTGAGCAGCTATTCAGCGCGAAAACTGGGCATGAAAACCACGGGCAACGCGGGAGGTTCCCACAATTTGACGCTGAGCTCACGCTTGACGCGCCCCGGTGACGATCTGCCGACCATGCTGGAAAAACTCGGGACCGGTTTGTTCGTCACGGAGTTGATGGGTAGCGGTGTGAATTACGTGACTGGTGACTATTCTCGCGGCGTCAGTGGATTTTGGGTGGAGGGCGGACAGATTGCTTACCCGGTGCACGAAAGCACCATCGCGGGCAACATGCAATCCATGCTCAAGGGCATTTTGGCGGTGGGCGCCGATGTCTACAACCACGGTGCCAAGACGGTCGGCTCGATCCTCGTGGATCGAATGAAGATTGCAGGGAGTTCTTAACTGGAGAGAGCGGCTTTGACGCTGGCAGAGACCTGACCCATATCA
>CAYHDD010000716.1:0-2114 GCA_964355195.1 uncultured Rhodoferax sp.
CCTGTTCGAGGTGGTCGGCAAGGACGAGTATTCATTGCGAAATATCGAGGCTCTGCTGCGCCCGCCGGAGGCTGCTGCACCGGACGATGATTTGCAGCTGAGGAAGCCACGCAGCAAGCCCGGTGGTGGTAAGGGCGGGCTGCTGGTGGTGGGCATTGACTCGCTCATGACGCAACTGGCCAAGTGTTGCAAACCGGCACCGCCCGACGCTATTTGCGGCTTTGTCACGCGTGGCAAGGGTGTCAGCGTGCACCGCAGCGATTGCTCCAATCTGCGCGAAATGGTCGCCAAGAGCGGCGAGCGCCTGATCGAAGTCGAGTGGGGCCATGCGCGTGCGGCCGAGGCCGTTTACCCGGTCGATGTCGCCATTCAGGCGCACGACCGCCAGGGCCTTCTGCGCGACATTTCAGAGGTGTTCACCAAGGAAAAAATGAACGTCATCGGTGTGCAGACGCAGTCCATCAAGGGGACCGCCTGGATGACCTTCACGGTGGAAGTGGCCGACTCCGGGCGCCTGCAAAAAGTCTTGGCCCTGGTGGCCGAACTGAAGGGCGTGCGCTCAGCGCGGCGGCGCTGAGTTCGGCCTCGCGCCGCGTGCTGCACCGGCAGAACCGGGGGTCAAGGCGTCCGCCTTGAAGCTCAGTCCTCCAACAGCGACAAATCGCGCACTGCACCCTTGTCGGCGGACATCACCAGCATGGCATAGGCCTTGAGGGCGGCCGACACTTTGCGTTTGCGCGGCTGCGCGGGCTTCCAGCCCATAGCGTCCTGCTCACTGCGGCGACGCGCCAACTCGGCATCGGACACCAGCACGTTGATGCTGCGCTTGGGAATGTCGATGCGGATGCGGTCGCCGTTGCGCACCAGACCAATCGCACCACCCGCTGCCGCCTCGGGTGAAGCGTGGCCGATGGACAGGCCCGATGTGCCACCGGAAAAGCGACCATCCGTCAACAGCGCGCAGGCCTTACCCAGACCCTTGGACTTGATGTAGCTCGTGGGGTAGAGCATTTCCTGCATACCCGGTCCGCCCTTGGGGCCTTCGTAGCGCACGATGACCACATCGCCCGCCTTGACCTGGTCGTTGAGCACATGCGCCACCGCTTCATCCTGAGATTCGGTGACATGCGCCGGCCCTTCAAATACCAGCAGCGAATCGTCCACGCCCGCCGTCTTGACAACGCAGCCATTGAGCGCAATGTTGCCCACCAGAACCGCCAGTCCGCCCTCTTGCGAAAACGCATGTTCGGCGCTGCGGATGCAGCCCTCGGCACGGTCCGTGTCCAGGCTGGGCCAGCGGGTGGCTTGGCTAAAGGCGATTTGGCTGGGCTTGCCAGCCGGGCCAGCCAGGTAGAATTTCTGCACTTGGGGCGACGGGCTGCGCTTGATATCCCACAGGTCGAGCGCCGCTTTCATCGTCGGCGCGTAGACGGTGGGTACATCGGTGTGCAATTTGCCCGCACGGTCGAGTTCGCCCAGAATGCCCATGATGCCGCCGGCGCGGTGCACGTCTTCAATGTGGTACTTCGGCGTGTTGGGTGCTACCTTGCACAGTTGCGGCACGCTGCGCGAGAGGCGGTCAATGTCTTTGAGCGTGAAGTCAATTTCCGCTTCCTGCGCAATCGCCAGAATGTGCAGAATGGTGTTGGTCGAGCCGCCCATGGCGATGTCGAGCGCAATGGCGTTCTCGAATGCCTTGAAGCCGATGGAGCGTGGCAGCACCGTCGCATCGTCCTGATCGTAATAGCGCTTGCACAGATCGACGATGAGGTGTCCGGCCTGCTTGAACAAGCCCTCGCGGTCGGCGTGTGTGGCGACCACCGTGCCGTTGCCCGGCAAGGCCAGGCCCAATGCCTCGGCCAGGCAGTTCATGGAATTGGCGGTGAACATGCCCGAGCAGGAGCCGCAGGTAGGGCATGCAGAGCGCTCCACCTCAGCGACTTCTTCGTCGGACACTTTGGCGTCGGCTGCCATCACCATCGCGTCGATCAAGTCCAGCTTGACCACCCCCAGCCTGGTCTTGCCGGCTTCCATCGGCCCGCCGGTGACAAAGACCACCGGGATGTTCAGGCGCAGCGCGGCCATCAACATGCCGGGCGTGATCTTGTCGCAGT
>CAYHDD010000717.1:0-2112 GCA_964355195.1 uncultured Rhodoferax sp.
AGGTCGATGTAGGACTTGCCGTCGCCGTTCTTGTTGTCGAAGCCTTCGTTTCTCAGGCCCAGCGACAGCAGAATCCGGTTGGTGACCTGCCAGCGGTCTTCAACATACCAGGCCGACTGATCCACCGTCGGGGTGGAACCGGACGAACTGACGATGCCCTCGACGTAGTAGCCCTGCTGCGCATACGGATTGCCGACCACCGTGTTGGTGGCGGCGGTGTCGCGATTGAGCGCCACTGCCGGGTCGGTCTTGCCGTAACGCCAGGTGATGCCGCCGGCCGTAGCACTGCCCGCCTTGGACTTGATGGTGTTCTGGTCGATACCGCCGCGCAGGGTGTGCTGGGCGTTGAGCTTGAACTCCAGGTCGAGACGATAGCCCTTGTTCTCGTCGAATGCGCCCGGCACCAGCAGGTTGCCGGTGACGGCGTTGCCGCTGCCGTAGGGGGCGAGTGCGGGAACCTGATTGGCGGATGACGAAATTACCTGGCCGAGCGCCGGGTTGAAGCCAACCGGGGTTTGATCGTGCGGTGTGCGGGTTTTGCCGACCAGGGCCGTGAGGGTCAGGTTGTCGGTCAGGTTGCCGGTGTACTTGAGAATGTCGACCTCAGCGCCCTGCTGTGCAGCGGGTGTCGGTGCCGGGCCCCAGTTGACGTACTTCTGTCCGCCGTTTTGTACTTTGGTGCGCTGGAGCGTCGCGTAGTTGAAGCCGAAATACTGGCGATCGTCCGTAACCTTGTCCGAGATCTTGGTGTACTCGAGGTGATGGGCATCCGTGATGTTCCAGTCCAGCTTGACCAGCCAGCGCGGTGTCTTGACCGTGCGCTCCTGGAACGACGTCGACTGGCCTGCCGCGGACGCGGTGTAAGTTGCGCTGGTATTGGCAGTGCGGATGTAGTCGCGTTCACGAGTGGTATCCTCGACCGACAGGAACATGAACAGCTTGTCCTTGATGATCGGGCCGCCGAGGTAGGCCGACGCGGTACTGGTCTGATCGGTGTTGAGGCCGTTGTAGAAACGCAGTTTGCCATCGATGGCATTGCCGTTCACCTCATACATCTGGTCCTTTTCCGTCGAGCGCCAGCTCTTCGGCTCGATGGAGTAGGCAACGCCGCCCGCCCACGAATTGGTGCCGGTCTTGGTGACGATATTCACCACGCCGCCGGTGGAACGGCCGAACTCGGCGCTGTATCCGCCGGTCAGCACCTGGGCCTGGGCAATGGCGTTGAACGGCAGTTGTGCGAAGCCGACCTGGGTCAGCAGGGTCGTGACCGGAAAGCCGTTGATGTAATAAGCGTTTTCCGAGGCGCTGGAACCGCCGAAGCTGGGGGCGTTGCCGCCGCCATAACGGGTGTCGCCGCGCGTGGTGTTGGGCGCAAGTTGAATGACCGCACCGACGTTGGTGGCCACCGGAACCTTGGCCAGGTCGCCAGCGGTAAAGATGGTCGTCGAGCCCATCGAGGAGACGTCGATCTTCTGGCGCAAGCCCAACACGGCGATTCTTTGCACCGCGGCCGCGCCGAAGGCTACTTCGCTACCCTGGCCGATGCGCACATCAACATCGTCGATGGTCTTGGTAACCCGGCCGTTGACCATCAATTCGACCTTGTAGGTGCCGGTCGGCATCGATGTCGCCGAGAAGCGTCCAGTGCTGTCCGGGATCAGGGTCCGGCGTGCGCCGGTTTCCTTGCTCGTGATCAATACCGTGGTGCCTGCGGCAACGTCCGCGCTACCGAAAATCGTACCGGTGGCACTCGTCTGAGCCAGCGCGGTGGTGCTGACGCCGAGCGTCAAGGTCGTGGCGCCGAAGGCAACGAATATCGCGCGGGCAACCAGCGTCTTCTTGAATTCAGTCTGCTTGCTTCGAACGCGCAGTGTCTTTCGATTCATTAATTTCTCCCTATCATCGGATGAATGAGTTAAAACGATACGCCCACGTTTGGCGGGCATAAGCGCGGACTTTATCGCACGATTTAACAAATGTGAAACGATTTCTTATATGCCAGCCGCTGTTTCACCGAAATGTGTTGTAAAAATGGTAATCGCCGGGAGCGCTAAAACCCGGCATCTCCTTGAAATAGGGATGGGTATTTGGGCGGATTGTTCTTTTTTCCGC
>CAYHDD010000718.1:0-2104 GCA_964355195.1 uncultured Rhodoferax sp.
GAGCGAGGCGAGCAGCGCAAGGAACCGCGCAGCGGCCCTGACGTCGGCTCGCCTTCTCTTTGCTTACTTTCTCTTGGCGAAGCAAGAGAAAGTGAGTCGGGCGCCGGGCCGACACCCGGCTGGTGACGCGCTCTCGGGCGCAAACGAATGAAACTTGGCGTGGCTGGAGGAGGGCGATCTTGTACACCCCGTCGGGCGCACGTTCCGACAAACCAAATCCGTGGAGTAGAGAGCAAGATTCAGCCTGCAACAAGGAGCACGGGAACTCAAAACAATCGCCTACCGAGTGTTCGTGAACATCAAACCCCAAGCCAGAACCCAACTGCCGAGGGCATCACTCAAACTGCCGCTCTGCGGCGACAAGCCGAGGGCCGCAGCCGCCTGGTTGAGCGCCTTCAGGGGCTCGGAGGTGTCAATCGCCTGGGCACCGTTCTGCTTGGAGAGCTTTTCTCCATTGACACCCAGGACCAGCGGTGTGTGCAGGTAGCGCGGGCGCGGTAGTCCGAGGCACTGCTGCAAGCAGATTTGACGCGCCGTGTTGCTGCACAGATCTTCGCCGCGCACGACATCGCTGATGCCCTGTTCGGCGTCGTCAACGACGACCGCCAGCTGGTAGCTGTAGCAGCCATCGGCGCGCCTGAGCACAAAGTCACCCACTTCGTTCTCGACGTTCTGTTGCTGCGCGCCCAGGCGGCGGTCGTTCCAGTCGATGCTGACGCCGCTGTCGGTGCGCAGGCGCCAGGCGGGTGGCGACGTGCGCGGGCGCGGCTGATTCGCGATGCTGGCTTTTCGGCAGGTGCCGGGATAGATCAGCTCTGAGTGGCGTGCCGCAGCAAGCGTGCCACGCGCCGCCAGGAGCTCGCTGCGGCTGCAGCGGCAGGGGTAGGCGAGGCCACCGGCTATCAGACGCTCCAGCGCCTGCTGGTAGAGTGCGCTACGCTGCGACTGCCAGACCGGCGGCAGGTCCGGGTGCAGACCGCAAGCGCTGAGCTGGTGCAGGATGATGCGGTCGAGGCCCGGCAGGCAGCGTGGCCGGTCCACGTCTTCGATGCGCAATAGCCACGCGCCCTGATGCGTGCGGGCATCAAGCCAGCTCGCCAGTGCCGCCAGCAGCGAGCCGGCATGCAGCGGTCCGGTCGGGGAGGGCGCGAATCTGCCTCTGTAACTGGCCCGCACGCTGGTCGCCGCCCATGCTGCGCTGGGGGCCGTACCTGGCTTGGGGCGGCCCGGCGCGGCGGCCTTGTCCCCCTTGCGCTCCTCGCTTTGGCTCATTGCGGGGCTCGTCCCACCATCAAACGACCGCGAGTGCCAGTTCCAGGCCAGAGATGAAAGCGTCCTCAACGCGCTGTCCGAGGCACCAGTCGCCGCAGACGCCGATGCCGGTCCGGGCATCCCACAGATGCGACTGGCCAAGCGGCTCGGTGGTTTGCGCAAAGCGCCAGCGGTGGCTCTCCATGTAGGCCGGTTCGGCGCGAATGCCGGTGATTTCGGAAAAGGCTTTGTGCAGCTTGGCCTGCACGCGTGCAGTGTCGTCCTCCAGGTGTTCTTGCGACCAGCTGGCGCTGGCTTGCACGGTCCAGCGCTCAACCGCGCCACGCCCGGGTTTGCTCGACTCGCGTGCCAGCCAGGCAATGCGGTGGTGCGTGCTGCGTGCTGCGTTCCACTGCGCGCCGAGGCTTGAGAGACCAGGTTGCATGGCCTGTGGAAAGGCCAGCATCAGCGTCCAGCAGGGTGCCATCTGAACGCGCCCGAGGGCTTGTGTCAGCCGGTCGGTCAGGGCCGAGGTATTGAGCAGCAGGCGCGCCGGTTCGGCCGGTATCGCCAGCAGCACGGCGTCAAAGCCCGAATAGACGCGCTGGGCGGCGCCGCTGCCCTCGGTCGTCAATTGCCACTGATGCGGATGCAGGGCATCGCGAGAGAGTCGAGTGACGCCGGTGTCAAGCAACAGCCCACCTTGCGCCCTCAGCGGTGCTGCCCACTGCTCCAGCAGGCTGCTCATCGTCGGCGCAGGGACCCAGTGCGCGTCCCGCGTCGATGCTTTGTTGCCGGTGACCTGGCCATGGGCGTCGAGCACGCTCACGCGGGTGGCGCTCCAGCGTTTGCC
>CAYHDD010000719.1:0-2103 GCA_964355195.1 uncultured Rhodoferax sp.
TGGGCGAGGCGAACTCCGAGCTGACCCGGGCCCAGTCACAGTCCAGTTCCTCGGCGACCAGTTGAGCCAGTGCCGTGTAGGTGCCCTGGCCCATTTCGGACCGGGCGATGCGCACCACGACGCGGTCATCGGGATGGATCACCACCCAGGCGTTGACCTCGGTGGCAGGCAGGCCCCTGGCGGCCATGGCCGCCAGGGGGAAAGAAAATTCGAGCGAGAGCCCGCCGCCAAGCGCAGCGGAGGCCTTGATGAATTCGCGACGATCGATTTTCATGGCGTCCTCCTCAGGCTTTCTTGGTGGCGGGCTTTGCCGCGACGGCATGAATGGCTTCACGCACGCGGGTATAAGTTCCGCAACGACAGAGGTTGCTCATCGCCTCGTCGATATCGGCATCCGTAGGCTTGGGCTTCGTCGCCAGCAGGGCCGAAGCCGACATGATCATGCCTGTCTGGCAATAGCCGCATTGCGGAACTTCATGCTCGATCCAGGCTTCCTGCAGGCGATGAACACCCCCCTTGCCCAGTCCCTCGATGGTCACCACCTTCTTGCCCACGGCCGCCGAGGCGGGCATGACGCAGGAACGCACCGGCGCGCCATCCAGATGCACGGTGCAGGCACCGCACACCGCAACGCCGCAGCCATACTTGGTGCCGAGCAGGCCCATGTGGTCGCGCAGGACCCACAGCAGGGGCATGTCAGGTTCAATATCGACCTGATGAATTTTCCCATTCACGTTCAGCTTGAGCATGGAACCTCCTTGGGGAAGGACGCTAGCGGCGATTGCACTGGCAGGATCGGGAAATCAGCCAGCATCGCAGCGCGGATTACGCACACGGAATGGAGAATGTTACGCACGTTTGCGTCCCTTGCGCAAGCGGGAGCGCGCGGCGCGATCTGCGCAGGCGGCAGTGCAACTATCGGATTGACGGTTTGGCCAGGTCAGCCCGCGAGTCGCCGCGATCGGAGGTCGCGGAAAAGGTATGCCGCTTCATCGCGATACCGGCACCCGCCATACGTTGCGCACTACAACGATACCGGCACCAGGCGCACGCCGATCCTGTAGGCCTGACTGACGGATCCCCATTGCTCTTCAACGTAACGCATGGCCAGCGCAAGGGTTCCGCTGAAGCGCCTGATGCCTTTGTGGCAAACGTTGAATTTCATGGTGGCCTCCGATATTTGCTTGCTGTACTTCTCTATCGACCGTGGCAGCAAAAACCTTAGTTACTCAAGGGAGATCACGACGCAAGAACATAGCAAGTGCGTCACTACGGTAAAATTTCGAACCCAACATTTTTTCGGATCCGGCTCGCATGAATTCCCCACTCAACCGCATCAAATTCAAGGATGTTGCCCTTGGCCAGCGTTTCTTCGACCCGATCAGCGCGGAATATTTCATAAAGCAAAGTGCCGACCTGGCCGCCATGGTCACCGGCATTGGCGACGGCACAATCCCCGATGAATTTGAACTGGACGACGTCGTCGGCGTCGAGTCATAGCGCCCTCCCTGTTGCGGTGCGAACCGCAATCACTGCTTTGCCGGCAGGGCACCATCGTCGAATACCGGCGCTGGCCACCCCAGAAGCTCCGCCAGCCTGAGAATGACCCACACTGATTCTCTGGCGGTGAAGTCGGACGTGTCAGCCAGCAGTCCCCGATGGCATCGTTCGAGAACTTCCCGTTCCGTGAGGTTTTCCCTGATGCTCAGCGCCTGCGCCTGTTCGGCCAGCATGCAGGCCATATCCTCGCACTGTTCATAGCGAGCCAGGACAACCTCGTGAGTCGCATTGGGTCGGCTTGCTCCCGGGTTGACGTACATCCGCATGATCGACTGCGGGATTTCGATCTGGTTGTCGACAGACATTGAGATTCAAGGACCTGAGCGTAGCCGGTGCGGATTCAACATGCCTGCCTGTCGCTTTTGGGTGATCGCATCAGCCACGGCAGCAACAGGCTTCAAGCTGCCGGCACTGCCCGTCCGCGACGACAGAAAGTGGAAAGGGCTACAGGGGAGAAAACCCTGTAGCCCTTGAATTTGGTGGGGTGACTGATGGGGCTCGAACCCACGACAACAGGAATCACAATCCTGGACTCTACCAACT
>CAYHDD010000720.1:0-2093 GCA_964355195.1 uncultured Rhodoferax sp.
CCCAATTCAGCAATGGCTCATCTGTATCCCATTGGGCATGGTCAAGATGAATCAGCAGTTCATGCTGCGCCCTTTCAAAACCATGATCTTCAAGCATCTCGACCCGCACGAGACGATCAAGGCCGATCTGGGCGAAATCGAGTTCGACAAACTGGGCCAGAGCATGGGCGCCTACGGTGAGCGTGTGTCCGACCCGAAGCAGTTCAAGCCAGCCCTCGAACGCGCCCTGGCCACCGGTCGCTGCGCCGTCATCCACGTCGATGTGGACCCGGTCAAGCACATGTGGGCGCCGGGCCTGATTCACTTCAAGAAGATGCACGAAGAACCCAAGAGCTGAGCACGGGGAGATTGGCTTATGAATGAAATCGATCTGGTTCGCTTGAATTTCAACCCGCAGTCACTGTGGGCCCTGAACTTCATTATTGGCCTTGTGATGTTCGGCGTGGCGCTGGACCTCAAGACCTCGGACTTCAAAGCGGTGCTGTCGTCACCCAAGCCGGTGCTGATCGGCCTGGCCGGTCAGTTCATCTTGCTGCCGGCATTCACCTTTCTGCTGGTGCTGGCGATCCGGCCCGCGCCCAGCATCGCACTCGGAATGATGCTGGTGGCTGCCTGTCCGGGTGGCAACATTTCGAACTTTCTGACTCACTACGCCAAGGGCAACACCGCCCTGTCGATCACCATGACGGCGATTTCAACCGCAGTGGCGATCATCATGACCCCGCTCAACCTGTCGCTTTGGGGTGGACTGCATCCCCAGGGGAGCCAGATTTTGAAGGTGGTGGCGCTCGATCCGTTCGAAATGTTGTTGGCCGTTTTTTTGCTGCTGGGTCTGCCGATGGCGGCTGGAATGTGGGCCGGATACCGGTGGCCACGCGCCGCCGCACGGGTGCAGAAACCGATGAAGATTTTTTCCATCTGCGTGTTTGGCCTGTTCGTGCTCGGCGCGCTGGCTGCCAACTGGCGCTATTTCCTGGACTATGTCGGCTTCGTGGTGTTGGCTGTATTTCTGCACAATGGTCTGGCCCTGCTGACCGGCTATTACGCCGCCAGGTTCACCGGACTGCCTGAACGTGACCAACGCGCGGTTTCGATTGAAGTCGGCATCCAGAATTCGGCCCTTGGCCTGATTCTCATATTCAACTTCTTCGACGGCCTCGGCGGCATGGCGATCGTCACTGCCTGGTGGGGTATCTGGCACATCATCTCCGGACTTTCCGTGGCTACTTACTGGAGCCGGCGTCCACCGCCCGAAGACAAAGGTCGGGCGTGACCCTTCATCGCGTCCTCGTCACCGGCAGTTCAGGCTATCTGGGCAGCCAGGTGGTTGCGGCGCTGGCGCAGCGCAGCGATGTGATCACCTGCGCGCTCGACCTGCGTGAACCCGCCGAGCGCCTGCCGGGTGTGGCCTACGAACTGGCCGACATTCGCAGCGCCGAGGTGGCCGCCATCGTTGCGCGTCACCGCCCTGATGTGGTGGTGCATCTGGCCTCCATCGTCACGCCCGGCAAGAACAGCAAGCGCGAGTTCGAGTACAGCGTCGATGTCGGCGGCACGCGCAATCTGCTGGAAGCCTGCGTGCGCCACGCCGTGCGGCGCGTTATCGTGTCGTCGAGCGGTGCCGCCTATGGCTACCACGCCGACAACCCGCCCTGGTTGACCGAGAGCGACGCCTTGCGCGGCAACCAGACGTTTGCCTACTCGTGGCACAAGCGTTTGGTCGAGGAAATGCTGGCCGACTACCGCCAGCTACAGCCGCAACTCGAGCAGATCGTGCTGCGCATCGGCACCATTCTGGGCGAGACCGTCAACAACCAGATCACCGACCTGTTCAAGAAGCCGCGCCTGCTGGCGATCCAAGGCTCCGACAGCCCCTTTGTCTTCATTCACGACCAGGATGTGGTGGGCGCCATCCTGCATGGCATTGACTCCTGCGTCTGCGGCATTTTCAATGTCGCTGGCGACGGCAAACTGAGCATTCACGAAATTGCTGCACGCATGAACAAGCGCTGCCTGGTGCTGCCGGCCAACGTCCTCAAATCGGCGCTGTGGCTGCTGAAGAAGCTCCAACTGACGCAATACGGCCCCGAGCA
>CAYHDD010000721.1:0-2091 GCA_964355195.1 uncultured Rhodoferax sp.
TCTTCCACGATATGGGTCGACAGCATCACCACCACCTGTTCACCGATCTCGGAGAGCAGGTTCAGAAAGCGATTGCGCTCGTCGGGGTCCAGACCTGCCGTTGGCTCGTCGACAATCACCAGCTTGGGTGCGCCCAGCAGGGCCTGCGCAATGCCGAAGCGCTGACGCATGCCGCCGGAGAAGGTACCAAGCTTGCGTTTGCGCGCCTCCCACAAATTGGTTTGCCGCAACAGGCTCTCCACCATCTCCTTGCGCTCGGCGCGCCGCGTCAAGCCCTTCAGAACCGCGAAGTGATTGAGAAGGTCTTCGGCGCTGACCTTGGGGTAGACACCAAAATCCTGCGGCAGGTAGCCCAGTTGCCGGCGCAAGCCCTCTTTGTCTTGCAATACATCGATGCCGTCGAACCGGATGCTGCCACTGTCGGGTTCCTGTAGCGTGGCGATGGTCCGCATCAGCGATGACTTGCCGGCGCCGTTTGGCCCCAGCAGGCCATACAGGCCGGTGGGAATGTCCAGATTGATATCTTTAAGCGCCTGCACGCCGTTGGCGTAGGTCTTGTTGAGCGAGCTGATTGTCAGCATGTCATACCCTTCCTGTTTCCTGCCAGTCAATTCCCGCTGGTGGGGAGATTGGGTGAATGTAGCAGTTCGGTCGCATTGACATACTAAGTCTGCGACAGACTGCACAATGACCTGCACGACCTGTGCGACGCGTCAGGACGTCTGGGTTTGCGGCAATCCCTGTCAGCAAACTCCGGCTCGGCTCCGACCATCTGCACGCTGCACCTTGGGGGATACTCGTGCGCATATGATCAGATCCCTGTCCTTAGGCGCCGGGTGTCGCCCATGACGCAGAGCGCGCACCCCGGTTACCTCACGTCACTGCGCGACAGCTTTTCGCGCATCCTTGCGATGGCCTGGCCAATCTTGATTGGCCAACTGGCCGTATTGGGCTTCAGCACCGTTGACACAATTCTGATTGCGCGCTTCGCCGCCAACGATCTCGCTGCGCTCTCGGTCGGTGCGGCCGCCTACATCTCGGTCTTCATCGGCTTGATGGGCGTGATCCTGGCCATTAGTCCCATCGCCGGACAGCTCTTTGGGGCGGGCAAACTGCATGACGCCGGGGATCAGGTGCACCAGGCCATCTGGCTGGCGCTGGGCTTGTCGGGGCTCGGCGCTGCCGTCTTGCTGTTTCCCGAGCCGTTTCTCAGCTGGGCCAAGCCAACGCCCGATGTTGCAAGCAAGGTTCACGGCTATCTGTTGGCGCTGGCGTTTTCCTTGCCGGCCTCGTTGCTGTTTACGGTCTACCGCGGCTTCAACTCGGCAGTGTCGCGGCCCAAGGCCGTCATGTCGATCCAGGTGGTCGGTTTGCTGTTGAAGATCCCCTTGAGCATGCTGTTCATCTATGGCTGGTCGGTATCCGTGCCCGGGTTCGAGCAGTCGTGGGTGGTGGCGCCGAAGGGGGTGGTCGGCTGCGGTTGGGCTACAGCGATCGTGATGTGGTCGCAGGTGGTCATTGCCTGGACGGTGCTGCACCGCGATCCGTTCTATACCCGCTTTGGACTGCACCGAGGAGGATTCAGCCGTCCCAAACGCGACGCGCTGCTGCGCCTGTTGCGCCTGGGTGGACCGATGGGGGCGGCCATTTTGATCGAGGTGACCGGGTTTACCTCGATGGCGTTCTTGATTTCGCGCCAAAGTGCGCAAGCCGTCGCGGGGCATCAATTGGCTGCCAATCTGGTGTCGCTGATGTTCATGGTACCGCTGGCACTTGCCAACGGTACCGCCACACTGGTGGCGCAAAGTGTGGGCGCCAAGGATTTTGCCCAGGCACGCCGTCTCGGTTGGCACGGCGTTGAAATCGGCGTGGTCCTGGCCATGGTGCTGGGTGCCGTCGTATATTTTTGTCGAGAGTCAGTTCTGGGCGTCTATACCGACAACCCGGCCGTCATTGCCGCTGCGATGCCACTGCTGGTGTGGGTTTGGTGGTTCCACGTAGGCGATGCGGCGCAAACGCTGGCCAATTTCGTGCTGCGCTCGCACCACATTACCTTCTTGCCCCTGGTGTTCTTTGCCGTGTCGCTGTGGG
>CAYHDD010000722.1:0-2086 GCA_964355195.1 uncultured Rhodoferax sp.
GATTCGGTAAGGGCAGTGCCTACCGGGATGTACTGGCGAACGCGGTGTTGTGCCGCGATCGAAGGCGTGGCCGGGCCCGAGGCGGCCAACAACGCGACCGTGACCGCCGCGCTGATTCCGCTGCTGACGCTGGGCATACCGGTCTCCAACACGACGGCCATCCTGCTTGGCGCTTTCCAGAACTATGGTATCCAGCCCGGCCCGCAGTTGTTCACCAGTTCGGCCAATCTGGTCTGGGCCCTGATTGCCTCGCTCTACATCGGCAATGTCATGCTTCTGGTGCTGAACCTGCCGCTGGTGGGTGTCTGGGTCAAGTTGCTCAAGGTGCCTAAACCGCAGCTCTACGCCGGCATTCTGATCTTTGCAACCGTCGGCGCCTATGGCATGCGCCAGAGCGCCTTTGATCTGTTCCTGCTCTACGCGATAGGGGTTGTCGGTCTGGTCATGCGCCGATTCAACTTTCCGACAGCACCGGTGGTGGTCGGCATGATCCTGGGGCCGCTGGCCGAGGCCCAGTTGCGCAACGCGATTTCGATTGGCGAGGGCAGCGCGATGGTGTTCCTGCAGCGCCCGATGTCATTGGGGTTGATCGTGTTGGTGCTGGCCGTGCTGGTATTGCCGCGTGTGCTCAAGCGGCGCGATGTGACGACCTTGCCCTGAGGCCCTTGGGCGAACCGCCGCCATCACGGACCCGCCGTATTGCCGTTGGCCACGCAATTTCGCCCATTGCGCTTGGCCTCGTAAAGGCCTTCGTCAGCGGTTTTGATCAAAGTCTCGAAGTCTTGCATGGCAGCCGTTCTGGTGGCAACGCCGACGCTGATGCTGCCGAGCCATTCGCCACCATGGACCGGCACCAGCACCTTCAACTTTGAGGTTTTTTGTCGCAGAAGTTCTGCGCCCTGAAGCGCACCTTCGAGTGCGGTACCGGGGCAGAGGATCAGGAATTCATCGCCGCCCAGGCGGCACACGACGTCACTGCGGCGCACGCTGTCGCGAAGCAGCGCTGACAACTGGCGCAACACTTCGTCGCCGGCCGCATGGCCATAACGGTCGTTGACCTGCTTGAAGCCATCGGCGTCGATCATCATGCAAGACAGGGCTGACGAGTCGCGCTGTGACTGCGCCCAGGTTTGCGCCAGCGTCGCCATGGCTTGGCGCCGGTTGGGCAAACCGGTCAGTACGTCGGTCAGCGCCAATTGTTCAAGAAGCTGGTTTGCCTCCGACAGGGAGCGGGTGCGCTGTGTGACCTTTAACTCCAGACTGCGGTTCAAATCCTGCAACTCACGGTTGCGGTCAGAAACCTGCTGAAACAGACCATTGAGTGCCTGCAGCAGCGGCCCGGTCGCGCCTTCTTGCACGTCGGCTTCGGTGGCAAAGGCGTCCTGTGGCGTTTGCCCTGCGCGAATGGCTGCCATCTGCTTGGCCATCGATTTATCAATACCGAGAATATGGTAGGTCAGCCAATAGGTCAAAAACTTCAGCAGCGCCTCCGGCGTCTCCTGTTGTTCAGTCGCACGTTCGTGCATCGAGGTCAGGTCCCGCACGAAATCGGCGTGCAATTTCCTGTGCTGCTTGATGTAGGCCGGATCCAGTCCGCCCTGTCGCATCAGTTGCTCTTCCTCCTCGAAGTGGTATTGAGCGTAAGCCGCCAACTGACCGAACAAGGCCTCAACCTCAGCGGGGGAGGCGCCCTCTGCCCGTACCAGCAGTTCACCAAAGCGATTGATCAGTTCAACCAGGCTACGGTGTTGCTGGTCAACCGTCTCCAGTCCGGTTTCAAAATGTCCGCTCCAGTGGAATGATTCCATACCTGTTCCTAATGATTCTTGTGACTTCCATTGCCAGTTCATTATGGCATTGCGTCAGCGCTGAGAGCGAGTGCCAGCGCAGCCTACGCGTTAACATCCGCCCATGGATCCGACTGATTCTCTGCCACGTGACGCCCAGAGCATTCTGGAACTGGCAGCGCGCTCCATGTTTGACCTTTTTGCTCATGCCAGTGAGGGCATGATGCTGGTAGACCGGCAGGCGCGGGTGGTCTGGATCAACGAGCAGTACAAGCGCTTCCTGCCGGCTTTGGGTTTTG
>CAYHDD010000723.1:0-2083 GCA_964355195.1 uncultured Rhodoferax sp.
GTCGTCCACTGCAGACTCAGACGGAGCAAGAAAATTTAGCGACCTGTTTGGGGGAGGGGACTGAGGTTCCTGGATATGAGTTGCGCCTGATTGCTTTGAACCGGGACCTACCGGCGATGTCGTCGCTACACATCTTGTCAACAACCCAAAGGACAAGATGGAACATTACAAGGTCGACGTTTTACTGTGTGAACCCACAAAAGGTTCCTATCAACTATTCTTCAAGGGTATCGGTTACAAGCCCACTGACAATCCAACCGCTGCAGGCGTTCTGCTCTTCGGACTTCGGCCCCGGGGCATCAAGTTCAAATGCAAGAGTAATCCAGAGTGCTTCTTATCCTTGGCACAGCGTGCGGCATATATGCTGCACTTGCATGCAAATAGGTACAAGGTATCGCCGGACGGTCCCAGGCAACTCACTCTTGAGAAGCTGCAAAGGTGGGTCAATGATGCCGTGGCCCTGGCGCCTGATGAGGAGCGCGCTCATTCAGCGAGAGATTTGATTAACGAGAACCTGGGGCCCTACGCCTACGAAGACTGATTTGACGCCGGCTTTGTCCGGCGTCTTTATTTTCAGCTTCAAAACGGCATTTGCGTGGTTTCAGTCGATGAGCACGCCACCTTGGCGAAAGCGATAGGGTCCAGCATATTCGCCGATGGCACAGGTATGACTGACCAGTCGACCATCGCGCCACATGTGAAGTTGATAGCCGGGCGGCTCCATCACAAAACAATCTGGCCCATCGACACGCAAGTCCAGCGCGACCTGATGCGCCGGGCTTGGGCAGGTGGAAGCCACCGTGTTTCCAAAACGACACTGTATGGAACGATGAATGTGACCGCACAGCAATCGTTCCACATGGCTGTGCCTGGAAACAATCGATTCAAGCGCTTCCCGTCCTTCCAAGCCGAGCGCGTCCATGTGGTCGATGCCGGTGACAAATGGCGGGTGATGCATCGCCACCAAAGTAGGGCTGTTGTCTTCGCCAAGTCGTTCATCCAGCCATGCCAGACGTTTTGAGCACAACTTGCCGCGCCCCTCCTTCGGCACAGCAGTGTCCAGCGTGACGAGCCGAATGCCGCCCAGGTCAACAGCGTACTGCAGGAATTCATCGCATTGCTCAAGATACTCGAAGCCGGGCCCGCAAAACGCCTCGCGCAGGGCGCTGCGTTCGTCGTGGTTGCCCACCACAAAGTACAAAGGCATGCCAAGGGGTGCCAGCAATTCCTTGAGCAAGTCGTACTCGTTCTTGCGGCCGTAGTCCACCGTGTCGCCGGTAACCAGAACGACATCTGGCAAGGGGTTCAGACGCATGATGTTGGCTACACAGGCACTTAGCATCGAGGCCGTGTCAACGATGCCATAGGCGAGTTTGCCGCCGGCCTTGATGTGGAGGTCTGATATTTGGGCAATCAGCATACGAGACTGCCGGTATCGACTTCAAGCCCAATCGAATCGCCCACCGTGAAGGTCAGTTTGGGTGGAAGCTTCAAGACCACTTCCTCGGCACTGTCGAGCCGTACCTGGACCCTGTTGTGGTCACCAAGGAAGAAACTGGAGATGACCTGACCGCGCATCGAAGATTGGGATAGCGGTACGACGCGTACCTCCTCGGGTCGAAAGCTGTTCTTCCCTACGGTATTCATGGTTCCGATGAAATCGGCCACAAAACTGTTGGCCGGACGAAAGTAAATGTCCCGAGGTGTTCCGACCTGAGAAATACGCCCTTTTTCCATCACCGCAATGCGGTCGCCCAACGCCATCGCCTCAGCCTGGTCGTGGGTGACGTAGACCGTCGTGATACCCAGGCTTCGGAGCAGGGCGTTGATGTCAACGCGCAGCGTCTCGCGCAACCTTGCATCCAGTGCGGTCAGTGGCTCGTCGAGCAGCAGGGCACGTGGTCGCGGGGCGATGGCGCGCGCCAGTGCCACGCGCTGCTTCTGGCCGCCCGAGAGCTGGGTAATCTGCCGGTCAGCGAGTGACTCGATGTGCATCATCTCCAGCATCTCACCGACGCGCTTCTTGCGCTCAGATTCAGGCATCTTGCGCACGACCAACCCGTAGGCAATGTTGTCTTCGACG
>CAYHDD010000724.1:0-2081 GCA_964355195.1 uncultured Rhodoferax sp.
CGCGAAGGTTCGGTCTATGAACTGGTCGACGATGACAAACGTGCCAGGATTCAACCCCTCTTTCAAAGATCCGACCGCACTGACCGAAATGATTTCAGTGACACCGACGCGCTTGAGAGCATCGATATTGGCGCGGTAGTTGATGTCAGAGGGGGAAATACGGTGCCCACGCCCGTGGCGCGGCAGAAAGGCCATCGCCTGTCCATTCAGATCGCCCAGCAACAGCTCATCAGAGGCTTCACCGAAGGACGAGTCAACACGCACCCACCTCTGGTTGACGAGCCCCTCGATGCCGTAGACACCACTGCCACCAAGAACACCCAGCCGGGGTTTCAACACACTGTTTGGCATGGCTGCTACTTATCCCGCAGTTCCCGCCGCAAGATCTTGCCGACCGGTGTTTTTGGTAACTCAGCACGGAACTCGATCATCTTCGGTTGTTTGTAGCCGGTCATGTTCTCCCGGCAATAGGCGCGCACCTTTTCTTCCGTCAGGCCCGGATCCTTTTTGACAATCACCAGTTTGACGGCCTCCCCTGTCTTCTGATCGGAAACCCCCACGCAGGCGCATTCCATGACCCCTTCGAGGCCAGCCAGCACATCCTCCAGCTCGGTAGGGAAGACATTGAAGCCGCTGACCAGAATCATGTCTTTCTTGCGGTCCACAATCTTGAAGAAGCCACGCTCGTCCATGACACCAATGTCACCGGTCTTGAAGAAGCCATCGGACGTCATCGCCTTGGCCGTCTCATCCGGGCGCTGCCAGTAACCGGCCATCACCTGCGGCCCCTTGATGGCGATCTCGCCCGACTGACCCGGCGCCACCTCATTGCCTTCGTCGTCGAGCAGCTTGAGCCAGGTGCTCGACACCGGAACGCCGATAGTCCCGGAGTACTCGGTCGCCGTCACCGGATTGGAGGTGGCAATCGGCGAGGTTTCGCTCAGCCCGTAACCCTCGGCAATGGCGCATCCGGTCTTCTCGAACCAGAGCTTGGCGACTGCGCTTTGCACAGCCGTGCCACCGCCCGCCGACACCACCAGGTGACTCCAGTCCACTTTGTTGAAATCGGGATGGTTGGCAAGCCCGTTGAAGAGGGTGTTGACGGCCGGAAAGACATGAATCCTGTGTTTGGCCAGTTCAGCCAGTACGGCCACCATGTCACGCGGATTGGGGATCAGAATCAGCTTACCGCCCAGGCGAATAGACATCATCATGCCCACCGTGAACGCGAAGATGTGGTACAGCGGCAGCGCACAAACCAGCGCCATCTGCTCACCCTGCGGGATCTTCCCGAGAGCGGGTTGAAACCAGGCATCGGCTTGCAGCAGATTGGCCACCAGATTGCGGTGCAACAGAACCGCACCCTTGGACACCCCGGTCGTACCGCCGGTGTACTGCAACACTGCCACGTCATCAGGCTTGATCACCGCCTTCTTCAGCGTGCGCGAAGTACCCTGCGCAATGGCAGCGTTGAATCGAACCGCCGTTGGCAGCGAAAATTCGGGCACCATCTTCTTCTTGTGCCGCACGACATAATTGACCAGTGCACCCTTGATGAGCCCCAGCTGATCGCCCATGGCGCAGAGCACGATGTGCTTGACCGGCGTGGCTGCCAGGCACTTCTCCAGCGTTGCGGCGAAGTTTTCGAGGATGACAATCGCCTTGGCGCCGGAGTCTTTAAGTTGATGCTCAAGCTCGCGTGCCGTGTAGAGCGGATTGACGTTGACCAGCGTGAGGCCGGCACGCAGAACAGCGCTGACGGCAATCGGGTACTGGAGTACGTTGGGCATCATGACCGCCACGCGGTCGCCAGCTACCAAGCCCAGGCCCTGCAGATAAACGCCAAGCGCCTGACTCAGAGAATCAACTTGGCGGTAGCTCTGGTCCTTGCCCATGAAGCTGTAAGCAGTGCGACCCGCGAACTGCTTGAAGCTCTCCTCCATCATCTCTACCATGGACGAGTACTTGCTGGCATCGATGTCCGCAGGCACACCCTGCGGATAACTGTGCAACCAGACCCTGTCTGTCATTCCGACCTCCGATATGCGAACAAACTTCCGAATTCTCGCTGCGCCGACGGC
>CAYHDD010000725.1:0-2063 GCA_964355195.1 uncultured Rhodoferax sp.
AATCGCGTCCACCATCAGCCTGAAACGCCGTCCACGATGGGCTGAAATATGCACCTGAGAAATTTGCAACCGGGTTTTCAACTTATGATCGGCTGACTACCGCTGCCAGATTCCAATCCTTCTCGTCGCCAAATGTCACCAACCGCCCAGACCTATATCGAAGCACTCGAGATGCGGGCTCATCCAGAGGGTGGCTTCTTTCGAGAAACCTACCGAAGCGGTCAATTGGTTGAAGTGACTGGCGACTGCGCGGTCCGTCAAAGGAGCGCTGCAACCGGGATCTACTTCTTGTTGGAAGAGGGCAACTTTTCAGCTTTCCACAAAATCAGGTCGGATGAGATGTGGCATTTCTATGCCGGCCAAGCGCTGGAGATACTCGAGATCAAAACGACGGGTGAGTTGCAATGCACGCGTTTGGGGCCAGACACCTTGCGAGGCGACGTCCATCAGCACGTGGTTCACGCCAACACATGGTTTGCCTCCAGAGTAGCTGCTGGCAGTGCCTTCTCTTTGGCGGGTTGCACCGTCGCCCCGGGTTTTGATTTTGCCGACTTTTGTCTGGCCGAGCGGGCGGCGTTGCTGGCAACTTTTCCGCAACACGACCGAGTCATCACTGAACTGACTAGGTAGATCGGATGCCCAATCTTCGGGCACACGCTGGAATCCCAAGACTGGCCTTGCGTTGCGGGCAATTGCAATTGGTTGTCCACAACGTTAGGCACGCTTTTTGGGGACAACGATTCCGGTGCGATGACCACGTTGCGCATGGTCCGACGGGATAATAGTCAGCAGGTTCCGACACAACACTCAACGCCCCACAAAATGTCAAAGTGCAGCCCGAGCAAGAAACTCTCACCGGTCCCCAACACTGACCAGATCGCGGCAGTGCGCCGATTGGCCGATGGTGGCGACACGGTGCAAGCGCGCCAGCGTCTGGCTGCTTTGCGCAAGGCCTTTCCCGACTTCAAGCCCCTGCTGGGACTGGCTTGGGAGGTCGAGGACCGATGCGGAGCGCCAATGATCGCCTCAGCACGTGCATACGAATGGCAGCGCGCCGCACCCAACAGCCGCATGGCAGTCGAAGCACTGTGCGATAGCTCTCGCGCTGCTGGCATGGCAGCTGTTTACGCCTGTGCTCTGCAGCGATTGCGAGCCATGGATGGGCTGAGTGATGAGCCCCTTCTGGATGTCATCGATTCGCCCCTTGGAACACTGAGCTTGGAGCAGGCGCAGGCGATTGACCTGTCACGAATGTACCTCACCGACGACAATTCGGCAGCTGCTGCTGCCGTGTTACAAGGCGTGGACCACCCTTCGGCGCGCAACAATCTGGCGCTGGCGCTCTTTATCACCGGCGACATGGCACAAGCCAGGTTGGTCATTGAGGCTAACTGGCAGGAAAGCCCCAACAACCTGTTTGCCCTTGAGCGTGCCGTGCGCTGGCGTTGCTGGGCCGAGGGGCTGGATCGCTGCATGGGTTTTGGTGCAACCCTGCTCCATACCGTTCCACGTCGCGTAGAAGACGCCGTAGCACGCGTTGCCGCGCTACACTTCCTGGGCGATGAGAAAGGCGCGCGGCTGGCGTGGGAGGACTCAGAGCAGGCACCTTACTGGAGTCAGGCCACCGACGGTCAGCTCGAAATGTTCGCCGCATTGAAGGAGTCCGGCGTTGAACTGCCGGGCGACAGCGGATTGTGGTTTCCAAGCCCGTGGATACGGGCGTTGACCGCGATATCAGGCAAGCACAAGGCAGCACAGGACCCTCAGTGGGAAGAACGCTGGAATTCACAACTTGAAACCTGCGACGCGCATGCCGACTACCTGACACGCGCGATCGAACTGGGCGACGCGGTGGTTCGCCAGCTCGCATTGGCGGTTCTCAAACGGCGTGCAAAGGGATCTGACGCGCTGGCGATAGCCGGATTGCAAACCGCGCTCAAACGCCCGTGCGGGCCGGACTCCGTGCGCATGGACCTGCTGAACTGGCTGATTGAAGAAGGACTGCGAAGCCGGGATGAGCCTGTCGAGGTTTGGCTCACGGGCGACTTGCGCACGATCCGGTC
>CAYHDD010000726.1:0-2057 GCA_964355195.1 uncultured Rhodoferax sp.
GCGCAGCTTGACGTCGGTATTGAGCGGGCTGCTCTGGGCGATCTCAAACCCCTCGCGCGCAATGCGCTGGTCGTACCAGAACTTGCGGCCTGCCACATCGGTGAGCGCCGCGTGGGCAAAGATCAGTTGCTTGGCGGCAAAGGCCGAGGTCATGCCCTGTGTGGCGGGCACGCGTGAGCGGAAAAAGGTCAGTTGAAAACCAAATTCGCGCTGATCCGCGAGCAGTCGCCCGGTCAGGTACCACCATTCAATCGCAAAGTCGGGATGGCTGCCGAGGTCTCGCGGAAAGCGCAAGCCGGGCGGCAAGGCGGCGTTGGCTAGACCGGGCCAGAGCGGTGCGGCCAAACCCGCTGCCAGCAACTGTCGGCGCGAGAGGGCAGTTGGCCGGGTGTGCATCGAAGCTTCAGGCCAACTGCTGGCGAATGCGCTCCAGCGCCGGCGTGCAGTCACCCAGCTCACGCTGCACCCAGGTGGCGTCATGGTAGCTCGGCAGGTAGCGTTCGCCGGCATCGCACAGCAGCGACAGGATCGAGCCCTGCTGGCCCTGCGCGCGCATCTCGCTGGCCAGCGCCAGCATGCCGATGAAGTTGGTGCCGGTAGACGGGCCGACCTTGCGGCCCAAAAGGTCGCCCAGCACGTGCATGGCGGCCACCGAGTCCAGATTCGGCACCGTCAGCATGCGGTCGACCAGCGTTCGAATGAAGCTGGCCTCGACGCGCGGACGGCCAATGCCTTCGATGCGCGAACCGGGGCCGGTCAGGCTGGCGTCGCCTGTGCGGTGGTAGGCGCCGAAAACCGAGCCCTGCGGGTCGGGCACGCAGACCTGGGTGGCGTGGCGCTGGTAGCGCACATAGCGCCCGATGGTGGCGCTGGTGCCGCCGGTGCCGGCGCCGATCACGATCCAGCTTGGAATGGGGTGGCGTTCGCGCTCCATCTGGCTGAACATGCTCTGCGCAATGTTGTTGTTGCCGCGCCAGTCGGTGGCGCGTTCAGCGTAGGTGAACTGGTCCATGTAGTGGCCGCCGGTCTGGTCGGCCAGCGACTGCGCCAGCTCGTAGACCTGAGTCGCGCTGTCGCAAAGGTGGCAACGACCCCCGTAGAACTCGATCTGGGCGATTTTTTCGGGCGAGGTGATTCGTGGCATCACCGCGATGAACGGCAGGCCCACAAGGCGCGCAAAGTAGGCTTCGCTGACGGCCGTGGAGCCGCTGGAGGCCTCCACCACGGTCGAGCCCTCGTGCAGCCAGCCATTGCATAGCGCGTACAGAAAGAGCGAGCGCGCCAGCCGGTGCTTCAGGCTGCCGGTCGGGTGCGTCGATTCGTCCTTCAGGTAGAGGTCAATGCCGTGCCGGGCAAAGCCGGGCAGGGGCAGGGCGATCAGGTGCGTGTCGGCGCTGCGCTGGTAGTCGGCCTCGATCAGGGCAATGGCATTGGCGAGCCAGGTGGGGGTGGACTTGTTCATGAAAGGTGCGGTTGGCGTACGGGTGCTTTTTGGCCGTTCGGACTGAAGTATGCTTTACCCATAGGGGCTGAGTCGGTCAGCGATCCCTGCCGACCCCAACCCAGCGTGGGTCAGTGACTGGAGTATGTCATGTCCAAGAGCGCCAGCAAGCGCATCCAAAGCGAAGCCAGTGGCCCAGCGCGGCGGCTGAGTTGCCTTCTGTTCGGCCTGCCCTTGTTCTTGTGGGTATCGGCTTGCTCCGAACCGCCAGCCAGCGGCTGGTCGGGCTACGCCGAAGCGGACTACGTCTACGTTGCCGCCCCCCTGGCCGGCAGGCTGGAATCGCTGGCCGTGCAGGCCGGTCAACGGGTAGCCCAGGGTGTGCCGCTCTTCAAACTGGAGGCCGAGGCCGAACGCGGTGCCCGCGATGAAGCAGCGGCCCGGCTCGCCGCCGCGCGCGCCCAGGCCGCCAATCTGGACAAGGGTCGGCGCAGCGATGAGGTCGCCGTCACGCAGGCGCAACTGGTGCAGGCGCAGGCGGGCGCCGCCTTCGCGCAAAGCGAACTGGCCCGCCAACAGCAATTGCTGGTGCAGGGCTTTGTCTCGCCCTCGCGCC
>CAYHDD010000727.1:0-2046 GCA_964355195.1 uncultured Rhodoferax sp.
TTTCTGGGCGAGCACCACGAGGGTGTCGGAGCCTTTGACGGTGATGTTGCCCGCCTGGGCGGAGCCGGCGAGCGCGAGCGCTGCGGCGAGGATTGCGATGGATTTCAGGGATTTCATATCAGGTTTCGAGTTAAGATTTTAAGTTTGGCAGGATCGGCGGAATGCACGCCGCCGACCCTGCCGGAGGACAACACAACAAACTAAAACTTGAAGGCCGCGTCGATCTGGATGCGGCCCGCTTGACTGAACGGGGCGCCGGCCGGCTTGTCGATCAGATCGAACAAGTAGTAGGTGCAGGCCAGCGTGAGGGAGTCGTAGGGAGAATACGCCGCGCGCATATAGTGACCGCGGATGTTGGTGCCGGCCTGATAGCCAGCGGCACCACCCGTCGGGGCGGCGGTATACCATGCCCCGTGGTCGCTATCCACCACCTCTTCATACCAGTAGTTGGCTTCGAGGTTCTTCCACTTGTAGGTCAGGTCCCAGGTGCCCTTCTTGC
This sequence comes from uncultured Rhodoferax sp., assembly GCA_964355195.1. Lineage (GTDB taxonomy): Bacteria > Pseudomonadota > Gammaproteobacteria > Burkholderiales > Burkholderiaceae_C > Rhodoferax. The sequence goes on from CAYHDD010000727.1 coordinate 500, forward strand.
CGGACTTGCCGAGGGTCATGCCAATGGAGTAGGCCTCGTTGCGCTTCTTGCCGCCGCCGGAGTTGCTTGCGGCGGGAATCGTGCCGCCCGACGGATTGTTGATGTATTCGCCACCGAACTTCATCGGGAACGCGCCCGGGTAGTAGGGGAAGCTCTCCAGCGTGTAAGTCACGGAGGCATCCGTGGTGATGGGGCTGAACGACGACGTCAGCACGCCACCTGCGGTGCGGCTGTTACCCTGGCTCACATTCGCAATGGCCGCTGTCGTCAGATTCTGCTTGTCGCTCAATCCAAAGACGCCGACGCCGACCGACGACGACCACTTGGGGGTCCAGACTGAATCCCAGCGCACCTGCGCACCGTAGAGATACGAATCCTTGCTGCCCGCAGCAGCCCCGCCGCCCAGTTCAGCGATGGAGAACAAGCCTCCGTTAAACTTCAGCGCCTGCCCCTCGGCGACGTTGTAACCGAGCTGGAATCCGATGCCTTCCGGGGTATAGTCGGGGTCGAAGACAATTTCCGACACTTGAAACGGATTCTCCATCTTGCCGCCGATGAGCGTCATGGACCAGTCCGGGCTGTTGAGCGCGTTCCATTTCGCGTAGGCCAGATCAATCCATACCAGCTTTTTGGTGCCGTTGCCGGTCAAGGTATCGTTTCCTGAGATGGGGTCACCCGCCGGAGTGGCGCCGGCGGCGGCCTTGTTCTCCGCCGAGGTCAGCCGCATGCCGACCTCGAAGTCGTCCTGCAGCGTCGCCGTCACGCCCACGCGCAGACGGTAGCGGAGGCGGTTGCGATCCGTGAATGTCGGGGCAACCCCGGCGGGCGGATCCTGGAAGATGCCGTCGTAACGCAGGCGGATGTCGCCGCCGAGTCGGAGGTTTGTCACCCAATCAGGCAGACCGCTCTTGGATTGGTAGGCGCGGGTGAAATCCTTGTCGGCTTCCTCGCGGAGCGCCTGACCTTCCTTGTTGGTCAGGATGCCCTTCTCGACGAGCTTGTCGATGAGCGAGTCGGCGGTTTGGGCTTGGGCGGAAGGCTGGCAGATGAACGCCGCAAGTGCGGCGGTCGTGGCAGCCAGAGCTGTCTTGGTGGTGCGTTTCATTGTATTGTTGATGAATCGGTGTCGGTTTTGACGCCGTGAATCTGAACGGGCTCGGTGACGGACAAAGGTCGGTAGTGTTACAATTGTGTGACACGCGATTCACTTCTGCGACCGTTAGCGGGTCGCCAGCCAATACGCCAGCCCCGCCAGCAGCGCCGCGCAGGGCAGCGTCACCACCCACGACGCCAGCACGCCCAGCACCGGCCGCCAATGCACCTGCCGCGTCGTGACGCCGATGCCCAGCAGCGCGCCGACGCTCACATGCGTGGTGCTCACGGGCAGCCCGTGCCAGCTCGCCGACGTGACGAGCGCGGCGGTCGCCAGGTTCGCGGCGAGGCCCTGCCCCGGATTCATCGCGGTGATCTTGTGCGCCATCGTCTCGGCCACCTTGCGCGCGTTGAGCCAGCCGCCCACGGCCATCGCCACCGCAACGGCGGCGATG
>CAYHDD010000728.1:0-2042 GCA_964355195.1 uncultured Rhodoferax sp.
ATGATTTCTGGATTGATCAAGCGGTGGATTGCGCGCGCCTCGAAGGCGAGATGTTCACGGGTTTTTTGCTGGCTGTTGTAGCGAGCCTGAATGAGGTCGATGATTTCGCTCTGGTGGTCGAGTGCATATTGCCAGCCGCGCAGCGTAGCCGCACGAAAAGCCGCCACCAGCGCGGGCTTTTCCTCAGCCAGGGCACGCCGGGTAAACAGCACGTCGCCATAGAAATCCATTCCGTAGTTATGGGGGCTAAGCACAGTGTAGTCAATGCCAAGCTGATCCAACTGGTAGGGTTCGTTGGAGGTGTAGGCATTGAGTGCAGCAATGCGCCCGTTGATGAAATCATCCAGATGGCGTCCGTCGGGCACAAAGTGCAGCTTGTCGAGTGCGATGCCTTCGTCGAGAAACATGGCCGTGAGCTCGATGTCCTGATTGCCGCCCATCAACGCGATTTTGGCGTCTTTGGCCAGGGCGAGATCGACCGGCCGTTGGTCGCGTCCGCGCACGATCAGCACATTGGGCGAATGCTGGAAGACTGGGCCGAGCATCAGCACCGGCTTGCCTTTGAGGTAATCGATCACCAGGCTGGAAGTGCCGATGCCGAAATCGGCGTGACCGGCGAGGACCTCACTCACCGGATCGGCTCCGGGGCCGCCCTCGCCAAGGATGACATGAAGACCGGCGTCGCGGTAATAGCCCAGATGCAGCGCGGCGTAATGACCGGCAAACTGGAACTGATGCAGCCAGCGTAGCTTCACTACAACCGTTTCAAGCGCCTGGGCCGGCGCGGCCCCGAGCAGAACGATCCCCAGCCACAAGGCGATGAGGGCCCGCATGATCTCGCGCATGCGCAAACCGTGCAGGAAGGACAGTAGGGAGCGGTTGGCAGTCATGACCCAACGCTGGGCTACAACAACTTCGTATTGGCAAGAATGATCTGCATTACTCAGACCTGCTGTACTCGTGAACGTGAGTTGCAAACCAGATCCCAGGCATCCTCGATCCAGTCGCACAGAATGCTGCGCGTCTCGCGCGGGTCGATGATGTCCAGAATACCGAACTTTTCGGCCGTACGAAACGGCGAGGTCAGGTTCAGGTAGAAGACTTCCAGCTCGGCACGCTTGGCCGCCGGGTCAGGTGCGGCGTCAATTTCAGACTTGTGCGCGGCCATCACGCCGCCTTCGATTGGGATGGATCCCCAGCGGGCCGAGGGCCAGGCGTAACGTAGGTTCAGCGCCTCGCCGTACTTGGGCGCGTGTAACGCACCTGCCATGCCAAAGCAGCGGCGAATCAGGATGGACATCCACGGCGATTTGCATACGCTCAGAGCCTGGCCGACGCGTGTGGCACCCAGCAAGGTGCCACCAATTTCTGCCTCCACGCCGGTCTGGTTACCGGGCTGGTCAACAAAGTTGACGATGGGCAGGCCAAACAGGCTGCACAGGTTGACGTGGCGCTCCATCTTGTAGGCCGCCTGCACCGTCATCGCGCCGCCTTGTACCTTGGGATCATTGGCAATCACGCCGACGGGAATACCGTTCAAACGTGCCAATGCGGTAATGACCGAGCCACCCTGGTAGCGTCCAATTTCAAACACAGAGTCGCGGTCCATCACGGCGTTCAGAATCTTGCGTGGATCAAATATCTTGCGCCGGTCACGCGGAATGGCGTCCTTGAGCCAGTCGTCTGCGCGGTTTGGGTCATCGGTGGGGGTCAATATTGGAGCCGTGTGAAACACGCTGCGCGGCAGGTAGCTCAAAAAGCGCTGCACTTGGGCCAGCGCATCAGCTTCGTCCACAGCTTCGTTGTGCACCAGTGCACTTTTGCGGTGCACCAAGTGGCCGCCAAGCTCATTTTTGTCCACGTCCTGCGCATAGGCCTGACGCACCACATGGGGCCCAGCCGCCATCACTTGCGCCTGGTCGCGCACCATGACCGAGAAGTGCGATGACAAGACCTTGATTGCACCTTGCCCAGCACAGGCACCCAGGGCCACGCCCACCACCGGCACCGTTTTGAGCAACTCATTGGCGGGCCAACTGGGG
>CAYHDD010000729.1:0-2038 GCA_964355195.1 uncultured Rhodoferax sp.
CCAACACAGGCCAGACTGTTTGCTCACCTTCCTCTCGACAATAGGTGGCCCAGGCAAATGCCATCTGGCCCCAACGTCGCGCTGCTTCTTCCAACAATGCCATTTCAGCGCTGGTCGCGGATTCGGGATGATGTATCAGTATGCTGTCCTTAAGCAGACCGGATTTGCGCACTTCATCGGGTGCAATGGCAACCTTGTGAACCGTGTGCGGCGCATGTTCGAGTAGGTCCATGAAGCGCTTGGGTGTTGCAGAAATGCCAATGACAAGGGGCATTTTCACGAGCCCGACCTCGGGATAACCCAGCAAGAAGCGTTGCATCAGTGTCTGGGCTTCACGCGCCCCACGGCCGCCAGCCATGCCCCGATGCGCTTCATCGATCACGACGTAGAAGCGATCTGGAATGGCCTTGGCCGTGTTGGTGAGCGTCTGCCAGATGGAATATTGACGACCGTCAGCCACCTTGGTGAGCAGCTTGTCATTACCCAATTTCTGGGTGTTGACGAAGTAAACCCTGCCGCCTTGTAGGCGCTCGGCATCGAAGGTCGAGTCAATCGGAATCAGTTGATTAACCCGATAGATGCGGTCAGACTTGCTCTCGATCTTTAGCTTGGTCTGCTCATTAAGTTCGGGTATGTCCGACACCCACAGGATCACAGCATCAGGTTGTGGTTGCCAATCCAGCGGCCAGGCCAACTGGTCATCGGGTTCATCAAGGATGGCCTCGAATAGCGCAGTCATGACGATGGTTTTGCCACTACCAGTGGGTGCGGAAAACGCAATGGCCTGCGGGTTGTCGCAGCTCGCGAAGTTGCGCGCAGCGGTCAGCTTGTCGCGCAGCAGATGCAGAGCATCTTTCTGGAAATCGAACAGCGTGATCTTCATGACGGCACCCCCGTCACAGCTTCAGCAACGGAACGGCTCGCGTTATCTTGATGCTTGTTGATCATGAAATTGACGAGATAGTCACGATAGAGCTGCACCACCTGCAGGTTGGGGTTGGAACGGCCAGCCGATTCATGAACGTCCGCAGCCATCGCTTTGAATGACTCGTCGGCATCGGTCACGATGAACACATGCGATAGACCAGTGCGCCCTTTCAGAACTTTAAGCAACCGGGGCAGACGACTTTCTTCCAACAACACAACAAAGTTACTGCCCTCAGGTGCGAGTATTGCTGGTTCTGGTTCGCCCTTGGGTAGCTCCGGTCGTGGGCCAACGGCTCCCGCTTTTAACCACAATAGCGGCAGAATCTCGCGAAAGGCACGGCGCAAGCTGACGCGATTCTTATCAAGGAAGTCCAGCTTGAAGTACGCCAGATTGGCTGGGAAACCGGCGCTCATCGGGCGCTTCTCTTCCTCGGTCACGAGGGTCGCACCCAGCGTCTCAATGACTTGAGCCTTCAAGCCGTCGAACACCTTCTTGATGGGAGTGACAATGTAGAAATCGGTGATGTGATCTTGCTCCGCCAAGGACTCTATCCATTCCTCAAACGCGGACGCATCGAACAGAATACTGACCTTGTGGTCTTCGGACACGATGAACAGGCACGGGTCTGTTACCAATGTTTGCGGCAGACCGTCGATCATCGCCACCACCTGTTTCTTCTTCGCAGTGGTGTTCAAAGCGGAGGGTTCGACAAATCCGATCTGGGTAAAGTTGCGTGCCTTTTCTTTTTCGACCGTCTTGCCTGTCAGGTAGTCACCTGGCAAGGCAGTACTGTCGTCACGTCGACCCAAGATGGTGAACTTGGAGCGCGGCCATGTGACTGAACGACAAATACCCTGTGCCTCCCATTCTGGATCACCCGGGCGTACCCCCCGTCCGCGCAACGTATCAGCTTCTTCGGCCGATACTTCGTTATTGGTGACCAGAATGCAACGACGCTGGCCGCCGTCAGTGGCGTTGAGCAGGTTGACGGCATTCAGCGTCGTGCCACTGCCGGCAAAGAAGTCGACGATCAGGGCTTGAGGGCGGTTGCGAACTACAGCAGCAACTGCGTCACGCGTGGCGTAGAGGGACTTCGGGAAGGCAAACTTT
>CAYHDD010000730.1:0-2036 GCA_964355195.1 uncultured Rhodoferax sp.
CAACCCCAAAGGCGCTCTGTGTCAGACACTGCGGACGTCAGCCTGACGCAGTCTGGCAACTACAACCGCTTGCTCACCGACGAACATAGCCTGACCGCCGGCTGGGATCTGGAGTGGCGCAAACGTGATGAAAGGCGCGATGTGACAGAGAAGGGTGTGCCCTTGGTGGCCGAATTTGAGGGGCAACCGTTTTCCGCGCGCATTGCGCGGCGTGCCTACTTCGTACAGGACGAGTGGGAAATCAGCAAGACCTGGTCGACCTATCTGGGCGTGCGCTCCGAGCAAATCGCCACCCAGAGCGAAGGCCTGGCGAGCCCGGTCAGCAACACCAGCAATGTTGTCACACCGATGCTGCACCTGAACTTCAAATTTGACCCTGCCGGGCGTGACCTGTTGCGCGCCAGTGTCACGCGCAGCTACAAAGCGCCCGACCTGTCGAGTCTGCTGGCGCGCCCGGCCATCAGCAGCCTGTTCGCCGATACGAGCAAGGCCAATACAGAGCTGTCGCCGGATCGCCTCGGTAACCCGGCGCTGCTGCCCGAGTTGGCCACCGGCTTCGACATGGCGCTTGAAAAATACTTGCCTGCAGGTGGCCTGGTCAGCGTGGGCGTCTTCTATCGGCGCGTGGATAATCTGATTCGCAGTGTGACGGCCTTGCAGAGCGTCGATTGGTCAGGCGTGCAGCGCTGGATTTCCAAGCCCGTCAATTTTTCAAAGGCTACGACGCGAGGCCTGGAGCTTGAAGTCAAAGGTCGTGCCGCAGAACTGCTGCCCGGTCTGGTAGACACCAAGTTGCCGCTCAGTCTGCGTGGTTCGCTCAACATCTACCGTTCGGCCGTGGAAGCCTTGCCGGAACCCAACAACCGACTCGACGGGCAGCAGCCTTGGTCAGGCAACCTGGGGTTTGATTACCGCTTCACCGGTGTTCCCATGAACATCGGCGCCAGCCTGGCCTTCACACCGGGCTACACCACGCAGCAGTCGCTGTCACAGACGCTGGAGCAGTCGCGCAGCCGCGCACTCGACATGTTTGCGCAGTGGGTGTTCAACCCCAAGATCTCGGCACGCTTCTCGGCCAACAACCTGATGCCGCTTGACGCCGAGTCGCAAGCCCTGACCAGCGGGGGCTACTCAAGCAAGACGCTGCGCGGTGGACGCAGTTACTTCAACCTCGGCGTCGAGGTCAAGCTGTAGTGGAGTAGGGCTTGACCCGGTCGGTGTGCGGGTGCACCCGACCGAAGACGGCCTATTGCACCGCCAGCAAGTCGACGTTGAATACCAACGCTGCATTGGGGGGGATGACGCTTCCCGCACCCGACGCGCCGTAGGCCATTGCGCTGGGAATGACGAGTGTGCGCTTGCCACCCACCTTCATGCCAGCAACGCCCTGATCCCAGCCCGAAATAACCTGGCCCGCGCCCAGCTTGAAGCTGAACGGGGCTTTGCCAATGGACGTATCGAACTGGGTGCCGTGAAAGTCGGTTGCTGTGGCGTTGTACAACCAGCCGGTGTAGTTCACGCTGACGGTGTTGCCCGCGACAGCGGAGGCCCCGGTGCCGAGAGTGACGTCGGTGATCTTGAGCGTAGCGGGTCCGGTGGGGGCGGGGCTATCGCCGCCGCCGCAGCCGCTCGTAAGCAGCCCGAGAGCACAGACCGTGGTGATCAGGATGGTTCTCATGTGAACGTGGTTTTCTCAAGTGATGTTGATTTAGCCGCCGCCGCAACTGCCGCAGCAACTGCCGGATGTTAGCTTGACCGCATTGGCGATCTTCCCAATCTGAACGCGCCAGACCGCGGGGCCGCTTTCCAGGTAGTCCCAGCTGAATTGCCCGGGCGCGCGAAGCCCAAACTGGGCGTTCAACGGCCGGGGATCATGGTCGTTGACCAGTTCCAGCGCCTGACCGGGCAACAAGGCTTCAAAGGTATTGAAAATCAGGACGTGCCGCTCAGGCGGGGAAATCTGGCGCAGATCGATGCTGGAGGCGAGAGTGCTGGTCATGGGGAAGACTTTCGATAAATATGGATTGACGGGAGAA
>CAYHDD010000731.1:0-2034 GCA_964355195.1 uncultured Rhodoferax sp.
CGCTTGAGTGCCGACGACCTGAGCTTCTACCGCCAGGAACTCAGTGCTCCGGCGGCGCTGACGGGGCAGGGCGCACGGGGTCTCTGCAGCTACCCCCATCCCTGCCTGATGCCCGACTTCTGGCAGTTCCCGACCGGCTCGATGGGCATCGGCCCGATCAGCTCGATCTTTCACGCGCGCTTCATGCGCTACCTGACGCACCGCCAGGTGCTGGACTGCTCGGGGCGCAAGGTGTGGGGTGTGTTTGGCGACGGCGAGATGGACGAACCCGAGAGCATGAGCGCGCTGACGTTGGCGGCACGCGAAGGTCTCGACAACCTGGTGTGGGTTGTCAACTGCAATTTGCAGCGTCTCGATGGCCCGGTGCGCGGCAACGGCCGCATCATCGACGAGCTGGAAAGACTCTTTGCCGGTGCTGGCTGGAACGTCATCAAGCTGGTCTGGGGCAGCGACTGGGATGGCCTTTTTGCGCGCGATGCGAGTGGTGCCCTGGTGAAGGCCTTTGCCAATACGGTTGACGGCCAGATGCAGACCTTCGCCGCCAAGGATGGACGATTCAATCGCGACAGCTTTTTCGGCCAGAACGAAGAGCTGGCGCGACTCGCGCAGGGCATGACCGATGAGCAGATCGACCGATTGAAGCGCGGCGGCCATGACCCGGTCAAGATCTACGCGGCCTACGCGGTGGCAGCGCAGCACCAGGGTCAGCCGACGGTGATTTTGGCGCATACCAAAAAGGGCTACGGCATGGGCAGCGCCGGTCAAGGCAAGATGACCACGCACAGTCAGAAGAAGTTTGACGAGACCGATTTGCTGGCGTTTCGCAACCGCTTTCATCTGCCGCTCAGCGACGAGCAGGTGAGGCGTCTGGAGTTCTACAAACCCGCTGCTGACAGCCCGGAGATGCAGTACCTGCAGGCGCAGCGCCAGCGCCTGGGTGGGTATTTGCCCAAGCGCTTTACGGCTTGCGCGCCGCTGCCGGTGCCGGAGCTTGCCAGCTACGCCCAGTTTGCACTGCAGGCCGATGGCAAGGAGATGAGCACGACCATGGCCTTCGTGCGCATGCTCACGCATCTGCTGAGAGACCCGACGCTGGGACCGCGCATTGTGCCGATCGTCGCTGATGAGGCGCGCACTTTTGGCATGGCCAATTTGTTCAAGCAGGTCGGCATCTACTCCAGCGTCGGCCAGCGTTATGCGCCGGAAGACATTGGCTCAGTGCTGTCCTACCGCGAGGCGCTCGACGGCCAGATTCTGGAAGAAGGCATTTCGGAGGCCAGCGCCCTGGCCAGTTGGACGGCAGCTGCCACCAGCTACAGTGTGCACGGCCTGGCCATGTTGCCGTTCTACATCTACTACTCGATGTTCGGCTTTCAGCGCGTCGGTGATCAGATCTGGGCTGCCGCCGACCAGCGCGCGCGTGGCTTTCTGTTGGGCGCCACTTCCGGGCGCACCACGCTCGGCGGTGAAGGCTTGCAGCATCAGGATGGCACCAGCCATCTGATGGCGGCCACCATCCCCAATTGCAAGGCCTACGACCCGGCGTTTGCCGGCGAACTGGCGGTCATCATCGATTGCGGCCTGCGCGAGATGCTGGTCGAACAGAAGGACGTCTTCTACTACGTCACGCTGATGAACGAGAACTACGCGCAGCCGGATCTACCGGCTTCAGCGGCGCGGGATGTGATCCGGGGTTGCTACAAGTTTGCCAGCTACGCGGCAGTTTCTGAGGCCAGGGTGCCAAGCGGCGCGGCGCGGGCGCTGACGCTGCTGGGTTCCGGCGCCATTCTGACCGAGGTGATCAAGGCGGCGCAACTCCTGGCGATGCAGGGCGTCGACGTGGATGTGCTGAGCGTCACCAGCTGGAGCGAACTGGCGCGCGAGGGCTACGCTGTGGGGCTGGCCGCCCGGCCTGAAGGCTTGCAGGCCGGCGCCGCCGCGTCCTTCATAGCCCAGCAGTTGCAAGGTACCCGTGGCCCTATCCTTGCTGCCACCGACTATGTGCGCGCCGTGCCTGAAAGCGTGCGGGCCTAC
>CAYHDD010000732.1:0-2029 GCA_964355195.1 uncultured Rhodoferax sp.
AGGCGGCGGTTGCTGCGGTGACAGTCCCAGTCGTTGCGCCGGTTGTGAAGGAAGCCAAGGACGTCATGGTGGCTACCGCTGTGGCGCCAGTTGCGGTTGCACCGGAGAAGGTTTCCGATCGGCAGCCTGCCGAGAAGGCGCCGGTGACCTTGCGTGGGTTGCCGGTGGCGTCTACGCCGAATTCCAATGGTGATGTGATCGAGCAGATGTCACGTCTGTCGGGGCAGGCTTATCAGGATGCCTTTGCCAAGCTGTCACCGCAGCAGCGGCGCAGTTTGGTGGATGAAGAGTGAGGATGATGGTCGCAGTGAACTGCTGCCAACCTGAAGTTGAACGCTAGGTGGTCGGGCCGGGCCGGGTCGGGTCGGCTGAATAACGCATTACTTGCAAATAAGTAATGCGGATATTAAAATCCAACCAATGAATAAGTCTGACCACATTCTTGAACTGGCGCGGCAACGGCGTGTGCTTTGTGCTGCGGATGTGCGCCAGAACGGCTGGCCGTCCCAGCTTCTGCTCAGTCTGCACCAAGCGGGCAAGCTGCAGCGTGTCGCACGCGGCCTCTACAGCCTTCCCGATGCTGAGCTCACAGAGCACAAAGGCGCACTGGAAGTTTGCCAACGCGTGCCGAAGGCTGTGCTGTGCCTGCTATCCGCGCTGCAATTCCATGAGATTGGCACACAGATGCCGCACGAGGTCTGGATTGCGCTGCCGGAAGGCACACAGACCCCGGCGCTTGGCTACCCGCTACTTCGTATAGCGCGCCTGCGTGGAGCCGCCTACAGCGAGGGGATAGAGATCATTACATCGCAAGGCGCACCGATCCGCGTTTATAGCGTTGCCAAGACGGTAACCGACTGCTTCAAGTTCCGCAACAAGGTAGGCCTTGATGTGGCACTGGAAGCCCTTAAGGACGCATGGCGCAAGCGCAAGATCACCATGGCGGAGGTCAACCACTTTGCCAAGATCAACCGAGTTCAAAAAGTTATGCAACCCTATCTTGAGGCTGTGGTCGTATGAGTAGCAATCTCTCTGCGTCCATCCTTGCCCGGCTGCTGACCTTGGCCAAGGCGCGAGGCATTGATTACAGCTTGCTGTTGAACCGTTTCGCTCTGGAGCGGCTTTTGTGCCGCGTCAGCCTCTCACCGCACGCTGCCCGGTTTCTACTTAAAGGTGCCATGCTCTTTGCGCTTTGGTACGACGATCCGCACCGCCCCACGCGGGACGCTGATCTGCTTGGTTTTGGACCTGATGATGCCGAAAACCTGATTACAACCTTTCGTGACATCGCGGCCATGGAATTGGGAGACGGCATTGTTTTCGATCCCATATCCGTCCGTGCTGAAACGATCCGGGAAGACAACACCTACGGCGGCACCCGTATCAATCTTGTCGCACGCATCGGCTCTGCACGCTGCGCATTGCAGATTGATGTGGGCTTTGGTGATGCTGTCACGCCTGAGGCTGCGATGGCCGTATTCCCAACGCTTTTGCAAGATTTTCAGGCGCCAGTGTTGCGGGTCTATCCGGTCTACACCGTGATTGCCGAAAAGTACCAGGCTATGGTGACGCTGGGCCAGGCGAACAGCCGCATGAAAGACTTTTATGACCTGGCTGTGATCGGACGTCGTACTGAACTCAATGGCGCCATCTTGGCTGGAGCCATCGCCGCTACGTTTGCCAGAAGGAGCACTGTGCTGCCAACACAGCGCCCACTGGCTCTCACCAGCCAGTTCAGTGAAGACGTGGCGAAGGTGCGGCAGTGGCAGGCTTTTTTGAACAAGAATCGAATTAGCTCTGGTTCATTGACCGAGACCGTAGCTCTGCTGGACATGCTACTGTGGCCGCCGACCGAGGTGGCCGTGACAGCGAGTGCTGCAACGGCCACTTGGAATCCTGAAGCCGGAAAATGGACGTGAGTGTGAGCTACTTGTTACTCAGCAATAGAGTCCCTTTGGCAGTCAAAAACTTGCTGATCGGCAGCCTGCCGAGAAGGCGCCGGTGACCTTGCGTGGGTTGCCGGTGGCGT
>CAYHDD010000733.1:0-2028 GCA_964355195.1 uncultured Rhodoferax sp.
GCGCCAGTTGCTCAACGTACTGCATGTGGTGACGCGCTACCAGGCGATTCTGGCCAGTCCGGACGCCGACTGGGTTGCGCGCACCGTCATCTTTGCCGGCAAGGCGGCGTCTTCTTACGTCATGGCCAAGAGCATCATCCAGCTCATCCACGATGTCGGCCAGGTCGTCAACCATGACGCGCGTATCGGTGACAATCTCAAAGTGGTGTTCCTGCCGAACTACGGCGTCTCGCTCGCCGAAATCATCATGCCAGGCGCTGATTTGTCGGAGCAAATTTCGACCGCCGGCACCGAAGCATCGGGCACCGGCAACATGAAGCTGGCGCTCAATGGCGCACTTACCATCGGAACCGATGACGGTGCCAACATCGAGATTCGACAACAGGTTGGCGATGACAACATCTTCATCTTTGGCCTGAAAACGCCCGAGGTCCAGGCCTTGCGGCGAAGCGGTTACCAGCCGATGCGAAGTTACGAGAGCCAGCCGGCGCTCAAAGCCGTGCTGGACGCGATTGCGGGCGACTGCTTTTCGCCAGCCGAGCCGGGGCGTTATCGGGCGCTGGTCGATTCCCTGCTGTGGGGCGGCGACCACTACCTGCTGCTGGCCGACTACGCGTCCTACATCGACAGCCAGCACCAGGTCGATGCGCTCTACCGCCAACCGGCGCAGTGGTGCGCGCGCGCCATCTGCAACGTGGCGGGCATGGGCGCTTTTTCGTCCGACCGCACCATTCGCGACTATGCCCAGCAGATCTGGCGCGTCGAACCGGCTCCCCACTGAGATCTCCCTTCAACCTAGGCCGTCTACCGTGCTACCCATCCAGGACATTGAACTGATTTGCCAAGCGCAGCATGGCGACCCGTTCGCCGTCCTCGGTCCACACCCGGTGGCAGCCGGTCAAATCTCGGTGCGCTGCTTCTTGCCCGGCGCGCAGAGCGTGAGCGTGCAGGGCGCCAGCGGCCGCACGCTGCGCAAACTGGCACAGCAACATCCGGACGGTTTTTTTGAAGCACGGCTGCGCGCGAAGATCGACACTGCCTACCGACTCAAGGTGGTGTGGTCCGATGGCTCGATCGCCACCCTCGATGACCCCTATCGTTTTCCTGTTGTGCTGGGTGACATGGATGTCTGGTTGCTCGGCGAGGGCACCCATCTGCGACCGTTTGACGTGCTGGGCGCACACCCCTGCGAGATGCTGGGCGTGACCGGTACGCGCTTCGCGGTCTGGGCGCCCAACGCGACGCGCGTGAGCCTTGTCGGCGACTTCAACTACTGGGATGGGCGCCGTCACCCGATGCGTTTGCGCCGCGAGTGTGGCGTCTGGGAACTCTTCCTGCCCGGTGTCGGGTTGGGCAGCCGCTACAAGTTCGAGCTACGCGCACAGAACGGTCAGGTATTGCCGGCACGGGCCGACCCCTATGCCCTGCAGGCCGAGCTGCGCCCAGCCACCGCGAGCGTGGTCGGCAAGCTTCCGGCGGCTGTTCCCTTCGACGCGCAGCGTCAGCGCGCCAACGCACTGAACGCACCCATCAGTATTTACGAAGTGCACCTGGGTTCCTGGCGGCGCAAGACCGAAGAAGGCCAGCGCTGGCTCAACTGGGATGAGCTGGCCGACACGCTGGTGCCCTATGCCCTGGAGATGGGCTTTACGCACCTGGAACTGCTGCCGATCAGCGAGCACCCTTTCGACGGTTCCTGGGGCTATCAGCCGGTGGGGCTTTACGCGCCCACATCGCGCTTTGGCGAGGCCGCCGGTTTTGCGCGCCTGGTCGCGCGTTGCCACAGCGCGGGGCTTGGTCTGATCCTGGACTGGGTACCAGCGCACTTTCCGACCGACGCGCATGGCCTGGGCAACTTTGATGGCACCCATCTGTACGAATACGCCGACCCGCGCGAGGGTTTTCATAACGACTGGAACACTCTGATCTACAACCTCGCTCGAACCGAGGTCAGCAACTTCCTGCTCGGCAATGCGCTCTACTGGCTGGAACGCTTTGGCGTCGACGGCCTGCGCGTCGATGCGGTCG
>CAYHDD010000734.1:0-2027 GCA_964355195.1 uncultured Rhodoferax sp.
GAAGCTGGCAGCGCCGAGCGTGCCCAACTGCTGAACTACATTCGCACCCGGCCGTTGAAGCCGAGGTGACGGGGTGTGCTACCAGTTGAGCGTCGTTCAAGTGTGGCGTAGGCGTTGTGCAGCAGTTTCCCGAAATGCTTGTTTTCTGGTTTGACAAAGTAAGGAGTAATCCTTACTATTCAAGACAAATGAAGGAGCCCCGCCATGCCTGTCATCCACGAAGTTGCAACCATCACCTCCAAGGGACAAATCACGCTGCCCAAGCCGATTCGACAAGCGCTCAGCGTGGATTTTGGCAGTAAGGTGGCATTTGACCTGCGCGGCTCGCAGGTGATAGTCAGTCGTGTCGAAGACGCAGAACACGAAGATCCGGCCATTGCAAGTTTCCTGGCACTGCTGGAAAGAGACATCGAGCGGGGGCAGAACCTCAGCTCTTTGCCGCCGGACTTGGCGCAGTCCATGTTGGCAGCGGTCAAACGATCCGTTGATTTGAAAGCAGAGATTGAAGGTGACGTTGCACTGTGATGCAGAGTAACGGCTGGAGCCTGCTCTTTCATGACTGCTTGATCGAGCAACTGCAAAAACTTGATGCTGCCGCGCGGCGCGCCAAAGCGCAAGACCCGAAAGGATTCGAGTCGAACGCCAATGTGAAGCTGCTCAACGCGCTGTCACACCTGATACTGCAGACCGTTCCCGGTGACCCCCATCGCGAGGAATACCGCCAGGGCAATACCATGGGCCATGCCTTTCGGCATTGGCGTAGAGCCAAGATAGGGCGACGATTCCGACTCTTTTTCCGATTTGACTCCAAGACCAAAATCATCATTTTTGCTTGGGTGAATGATGAAAATACCTTGCGCTCTGCGGGTAGCAAGAGCGATCCGTATGCGGTGTTCCAAAAGATGTTGCAGAGGGGCCATCCGCCCGATGACTGGAACGCGTTGCTGCTTGCCAGCACACAGAACTGGGTGAGCGATGCTTCGTAAGAGGAAAGCTCGTTTGATGGCGCGCAATCTGTCGAAATGGACCACAGCTTGATCTCACAAATATATGCATACGCGAATGGGCTGCAGGCAAATGAAATTTGAGGCGTTGCGGTACAGTGATTTCCACGGACTCTGCTCGGTCCTGCCCCTTTTAATTGTGGCGACTCTTGCAGGATGCAGTTCGCAACGAGCACCTGACTGCAACGACCCGTCGGTGATTTCTGCCGTTGAGAGAAACGTCAACGAAATTGTGGAAAGTGAGTTGTCTGCGGGGATCGCAGAGCCAAAACTTCTGGCGCGTGCCAGAAAGGTGTTCCAGCTTCACGTAGAAGGCATACGCACTACGAGCACCGACGCCGTTAGCAAGAAAGCGATTTGTACTGGGATTTTGATTGCGAATCTGAATCCGTCTGGTGACAAAAGCGATCATCAAACAAGTCTGCGTAACCTTGCCAAAAATCTAGGGGTGGCGGACGCGGTTCAGGTAAATGGTGCGGAGCTAAGAACTGAAATCCATTTTGCCGCAATCAATGCCGCTAACACCAACGCATTGACGGTCGGACTGTCCGAGCATAACCCTTTGGTGCACAGACTCGCCACTGTGGCTAGATTGATTGCTCCTGAATCAGGACTTCCGATTGGCGTGATACCGCCGAACCTGCTTGAGTTGCCTGATATCGCCACCTCGGCGACTGTGCTGCTTGATCAAATGTATGGAGCCCCTGACAAGAGCAGTGGCTGCCGCCTGGTCAGAGCTGGTACGGACCTCTATTGCATGCAGATCGCGCACTCAGCCATGAAGAAGACAACCGATGGCAAGCGACTTTATGCCGTCGCCACTGGCCGCGCCATCGGCAGCACTCATGTCACTCCGGGCCTGGTCGAAGCGTTTATCGTTGACGACAAAGGTGGGCAGGCCAGAGTGGTTGCAAAGTCCCCCCGGCTTCAAATGGGAGCGTGGGGCGAGGCACCGAGCAATTGGAATTTGAAGTTGCTGGGCGCCAAAGACAACTGGGGCTGGACGGCCAAAGATCATTATCA
>CAYHDD010000735.1:0-2024 GCA_964355195.1 uncultured Rhodoferax sp.
AACCAACCCAGCCCAAGACGCGCGGGGCATGCTGCACTGTCAACGCCATCGGCGTCGGGTCGAAATGGGCCAGCTGGGTGAGCTGCCCGTACAGTCCAAAGTCGCCACTACCGGGGCGCTTGCCGAGGACAAACGGATGTCGTTTGAAGTGGTCTTCCAGCACCTTGAGCACGCGCAGGTAGCCGGCTTCGATCACTGGCGCCGTGACCGGATTGGAGCCAACGTAACGCAGGCGGGGAATCTGCCGGTCAGCAATGTAGGTGGCGATCTTCTCGAACTGCACATCGTCCTGCATCGGCATGCCCTGGGCGCTGAGCACGTGGCGCGCCTTGGCAATGTCGGCCGCATAGCTCCAGCGGTAGTGGAACATCGCCTTGGTGAGCCATTCGTCGCCAAAGTCTTCCAGCAAGGCATCGATGAAAGCCAGCGCCGGGTCGAGCGGAATCACACTGCGACCGGCAAATTCGGATTCGAATCGGCGGATCAGCGGCGTTGAATCTGTCACCGCCTGCAGGCTGCCGTCGGCAGCCGGTAGGTAGAAGGTTGGCAACAGAGGCGGCTTGGCCTGTGGCAGTCCGGGTATCCCGGTGCTGGAATTAACCAAATGGTAGGGAATGCGCCGATAGCGCAGCAGTGCGACCATCTTCCGGGTGTAAGGCGAGCCAGGATTGCCACTGAGCAGCAAAGGTGCTGAGGTTGTGGACGAGGTCATAAACAGTCCCGATAATGGGCGCGTTCAGAGTCAGCTTCGCGTGTGTGCCAGCAGGCTGTCGATGACAGCGGCCACGTCCTCCGGGCAGTCTTCCTGCAGGAAGTGCGCGCCCTTGAGCGTGACGTGGGCTTGGCCCTTGGCACCTGGAATGAGTTGCTGGAACTGCAAGTCGCCCCCCTTGGTGACCATGTCGTTGTCGCTGAAAGCGGTGACGAAGGGTTTATTGAACTGCGACAGCACCGCCCAGGCCGCCCGATTTTCAGCGACCGACCCATGTTGCGGCGTGATCGGCACCAGCGACGGGAACTGGCAGGCGCCACCCTTGTAGCTGGCGTCGGGGAACGGCGCGTTGTAGGCCGCGATCTCGGCCTTGCTCAGCTTGCGGCTGCAACCCATCGCAACAATCTGGCCGACTGGCAGGTCAGGCGTACTCTGGCTGAAGGACAGCCACTGCATGAAGGCATCGGAGACCGGCTTGCCCACCGGCAATGCGGTGTTGGCCACTACCACGCCCGCAAATCGCTCCGGGAACGCAGCCACCAGCCGCAGCCCAAGGAGGCCTCCCCAGTCCTGGCAGAACAGCGTCACGTCGTGCAGGTTCATCGCCGTGAACCAGCTGCTCAGCCAGGCGACGTGGCGCTCATACGTGTATTCCTTGCGGTCCGCTGGCTTGTCGGAACGGCCGAAGCCGATCAGATCGGGGGCGACAACGCGGTGGCCGGCAGCGACCAGTTTCGGGATGATGTGACGGTACAGGTAGGACCAGCTCGGCTCGCCGTGCATCAGCAGCACGGTGCGACCATCACGCGGACCTTCGTCAACGCAGGCCAAGCGCAGCGTCTGGCCGCTGGCCGAGTCGGCGATCTCGGTGTAGTGCGTCTCGAAGTCCCAGTCGGGTAGGTTATCAAATCGGCTGTCGGCTGTGCGAAGTATTTCCATGGTGCTCGTCTAAAGAATTTCGTTGATCGGTGTCTGCCACGTCGGCATGACGTCTGATGCCGCCACACCGGGACCTGAATATAGTGACAGTACAAGTGCCACTATATGCACGAATTCCTACTTGATCATCGGTAATAACCCTAGATGAAGAAGATTCTTTCCTCGACTTTGTCCTGAAACATGTCAGTGCGAAAGCAAGGCCTTGACGGCCATTTGAAGTGTGGCGACTGTGGCACTGAAACTCAGGCCCTGTTCCTGGCGCAGCCGGACCCAGGCCTCCGGGCTCAAAACCATAATTAGTGCTTCGAAGCGCGGTCGGTCCGCAACAATCTCCTTGGGCAACAACTTCTTCAGGATGGCACGTTCGAGCCCG
>CAYHDD010000736.1:0-2020 GCA_964355195.1 uncultured Rhodoferax sp.
AACTGAATCAGCAAGGAAAGTGAGGGCCGCGCGACAACCGCCGCTTGAGCTGCTGTGGGTACAGGCACATCGGTCGCCTGCACTACAGGCGCCGCCTCGACGGCGAGGTTGCGCAAACTCCGCGTGCGCGGAGCTTTGAGCTGCTCAATCATTTGCGCCGGGCTCGGGTCTGCACTTTGTGCCAGCGTCGCAAAAGCAGTACAGGTCAATAGGAAGGAAGTCAAGATCCTTTTCATCGCGGAACCACGCTATTTTTTGCGTTGAACAAAGACCACTTTATCCACCACCGACTCGCCCTTGTCATCTTGCTTGAGAATGATCTCCGCGTCATAGGCATGCGCCACCCTGAATTGGGACTGAGTGGACATTTCCTTGGCCGTTTTGGAGGCGGACCAGAGCGTGCTGATCGCGCTGATCAGCAGAAACGGGCTCTTGGCAGTCACGCTGGATTTCGGCGGCACCACCTTGACGCTGCCACCACCGGCTTCGACCGAAGCCATCCATTGCTGTAGTCGCTCCGGAAGTGCACTCGGGGTAATGCGGTCGTAAAAAGCCACATCGACCTTGGGCAGCGGCGAAGAAAGTGACGCCGTCAACTCCCGATCAAACCCTTGCAAATCGACAAACTGAAGGGCGGACTTGGCCGGTGCAGTGCTCTCGCTTTGTGTTGGATTGGATTCGCAAGCGAGCAGCGCGAATGCCAACGCCAGGAACAGAATCAAAATTTGCACATTCGGCCTGTGAATCGAACTCGTCTTCATTGCTTGTCTCCATGAGTGAACACATCATTGACGCGAGACACCTGACTCGTCACAGCATGAGCGGCGGTCATCGTACGCCAGGTTGTAGCCTATCACGGGCTTCTCGGCGCCGCAATGGGGTACAGGGTGCTGTGCGGCTACGGCTTGGCAATGCCGTTGACAAACTCCATTTCAGTCGTCTGTCCGTTGGCAAAGCGGTACGTCCCCTTGCCGTGGCGCAGACCCTTGGCGAATTCGCCTTCAAAGCGGTCGCCGTTGGCGTAAAAGTGCGTTCCCCGGCCTGACTGGTCGCCAGCAGCAAACGACCCTTCGTAGCGGTCTTTGCTGGCAAAGTAGTGCACGCCTTGTCCGTGTTTGACGTCATTCAGAATATCGCCGTCATAGCGGTCGCCGTTGGCAAATACGATGACGCCCTTGCCAGTGAACAAATTGTCAACAAAGTTTCCTTCAAAACGGTCACCGTTGACGAAGCGATAGGTGCCTTTGCCGTGCTTGTTGCCGCGCACAAACTCGCCTTCATAGCTCTCGCCGGAGCGAAAGGTTTGCGTGCCATAGCCATGAAACTGGTTATCAAGAAAACGGCCCTCAAAGCGGTCACCATTTGCAGATTTCAAGACGCCCTGTCCGGTCTTGATTCCACGCTGAAAGTCCCCGGTGTAGACTTCACCGCTTACGGAGGTTTGCGTGCCCTTGCCGTGAATCGTGTTGTCCACAAAGTCGCCTTCGTAGATGTCGCCATTGGCAAACGTGTAGATGCCAACGCCCTGGCGAACATTGCCGATCATCTCGCCGTCATAGCTGTCGCCATTGGGTATGCTGACTTTAAGCCTGGTCTTGCCAGGTGGGACGACTGACGAGACCGCTTTGGTGTCGGACGCGCTCGGCATTGAAGCGGTCTGAGGGGTGCCCACCGTCGCGACAGGTTTCGAATCCGTGCTCGCTGCGGCGGAAGCGGCCCTATCTCTTTCGGTAACCGGAGTGCTTGCCGACTGGGCGGGACTCGCTACCAGTGCCGCCGACGATGGGTTTGTGGCAGTGGCAGCAGGGGCGGTTGGCGCAACAATGGGTGAAGTCGGCCGAGGGCCAGCGCTTGAAATGCCGCCGCTCGTCAAGCGCGAGATATTGGCGCGCGCCAGACTGGCATAGCGACCACGTGGATACAGCTCCAGATAGGCTTCAAAACCGTCCCGGTTGCCTGCGGACTTCGTATCTTCCCAGAACCGATCCTCGCGTTGCGCTTCGTCCATGCGGCCACTCCC
>CAYHDD010000737.1:0-2020 GCA_964355195.1 uncultured Rhodoferax sp.
TCGGCGTCAGCACCCTGGCGGCTGGTCACAAGACCCTGGTGCCGGCCATCATGGCTGAACTCAAGAAACAAGGCGCCGACGACATCATTGTGTTTGTTGGTGGCGTCGTGCCGCGCCAGGACTACGATTTTCTTTATGCCGCTGGTGTTAGCGGCATTTACGGTCCCGGCACACCGATTCCGGTGAGCGCCAGGGATGTGCTGGCCCACATTGAGAAATCCCTGGCTTCCTGAGCGTCAGCATGCCAAAGTTCGCCGCTGTCCTGGCCAGTGATTTTGACGCCATGCTCACTCGTGGTCTTGAGTTTGTCCGTGGGCGTGAATTTGATATTGACTGCTATTGGCCTGTGCAGTGGAGGACCGTCGGGTGAAATTGCTGGACTCCATCCTGCACGGCGATGCGCAAACGCAGCGCCGTGCCATTGCCAAAGCGATCACCTTGCTCGAATCGACCCGGATTGACCATCGCGCGCAGGCTGACGAACTGCTCAGGGCCCTGCTTCCTCGCTCCGGGAACTCATTTCGGCTGGGAATCAGTGGCGTGCCCGGCGTTGGCAAGAGTACTTTTATCGAGGCTTTGGGGCTCTTTCTGATCGAACGCGGTCACCGCGTTGCCGTGCTAGCCATCGACCCTTCTTCCACGCGGTCGGGGGGTTCGATTCTGGGCGACAAGACACGCATGGAGAGGCTGTCGGTTCAGACCGACGCCTTCATCCGTCCGAGTCCGAGCAGCGGCACTTTGGGCGGGGTCGCTTCCATGACGCGTGAGGCGATGCTGGTCTGCGAGGCTGCAGGCTACGACATCGTCATTGTCGAAACCGTCGGTGTCGGGCAGTCTGAAACGGCGGTGCAGGGTATGACCGATATGTTTGTGTTGATGCAACTTCCCAACGCGGGTGACGAGCTTCAATCCATCAAGAAGGGCGTGATGGAACTGGCGGATCTGGTGCTGATCAACAAGGCTGACATTGATGCTGATGCCGCCATGCGCGCGCAGGCGCAAATCACTTCGAGCCTGCGCTTGTTGGGGGTTGATGCAAGCCCTGACAGCAGCGCTCACGACAAGAGTTGGCGGCCGCAAGTCCTGACGGTGAGTGCCTTGAGAGCCCAGGGGCTGGAGGGGTTTTGGGGAACTGTCACAAGCTTCAAGGCGGCGCAGGCTGCCAACGGCGAATCGTTACAGCGGCGCAAGCAACAAGCCCTGGCCTGGATGTGGGAGCGTGTTGAGGCTGGCTTGAGGGAAAGTTTTCAACGCCATCCGGAGGTGCAGGCAAAGTTGCCCGAGCTCACCGCGGCTGTGCAGTCCGGACGAGTGGCGGCCAGCGCGGCGGCGCGGACCCTCCTCGACGCCATGACCCAGAGTACGACCGTAGTGAAACTAGCATTGAGCGAACCGAAAGAAGGAAAACATGCACGACATTCTTGAGCAACTTGAGGCCAAGCGTCAACTCGCGCGATTGGGCGGCGGGCAAAAGCGCATTGATGCACAACACAAGAAGGGCAAACTCAGCGCCCGCGAGCGCATTGAACTGCTGCTTGATGAGGGCACATTCGAAGAGTGGGACATGTTCGTCGAGCACCGCTGTGTTGACTTCGGCATGGCAGACAACAAGATTCCCGGCGATGGTGTGGTGACCGGTTACGGCATGATCAACGGTCGCCTGGTGTTCGTGTTCAGTCAGGACTTCACAGTGTTTGGTGGCGCCCTGTCAGAGGCCCATGCTGAGAAGATTTGCAAGGTGATGGACCAGGCCATGAAGGTGGGTGCGCCGGTGATCGGCCTGAACGATTCGGGAGGCGCGCGCATCCAGGAGGGGGTGGCCAGCCTGGGCGGCTATGCGGATGTATTCCAGCGCAACGTCATGGCCAGTGGTGTAGTGCCGCAAATCAGCATGATCATGGGGCCGTGCGCGGGTGGGGCGGTCTACAGCCCGGCCATGACCGATTTCATCTTTATGGTCAAAGACAGCTCCTACATGTTCGTCACTGGTCCCGAGGTTGTCAAGACCGTGACGCACGAG